>DATDBV010000188.1:0-4571 GCA_036524715.1 Nakamurella sp.
TTACCACCGCTTTTGACAATGGACCCGGGACTGCGGCGGCCCGGACGGTCGATCTCCGAAAGGTGTATGGGTCCGGCGAGACTGCGCTGGCCGCCCTTGACGGGGTGAGTGCGGAATTCGGTCACGGCCAGTTTACGGCGATCATGGGGCCGTCCGGCTCCGGGAAATCGACGTTGCTGCATTGCCTGGCCGCGTTGGATGACGCGACGTCCGGGCAGGTTTTCATCGGCGACACGGAGCTGACCACGCTGGGCGACAAGGAGTTGACGCTGATCCGGCGGGACCGGGTCGGGTTCGTGTTCCAGTCGTTCAACCTGGTACCGACGCTCACCGCGATGGAGAACATCACCCTGCCGCTGGACATCGCGGGCCGCAAACCGGACCGCGCCTGGCTGGACACCGTCATCGCCACCCTCGGTCTGGCCGATCGGCTCGGCCACAAGCCGAGCCAACTCTCCGGCGGCCAGCAGCAGCGGGTGGCCTGCGCCCGGGCGCTGGCCAGCCGACCGGAGATCATTTTCGCCGACGAACCCACTGGGAACCTCGATTCGGTGGCCGGCGCGGAGGTGCAGGGGTTCCTGCGCCGTTCGGTCCGCGAGTTCGATCAGACGGTGGTGATGGTCACCCATGACCCGGTGGCCGCCTCGTATGCCGACCGGGTGCTGTTCCTGGCCGACGGCCGGATCGTCGACGAGATGGCCGACCCCATCGCGGAACGGGTGCTGGATCGGATGAAGGGCTTCGACACCAACAGTGGCCACCCGGCTGGTGTGTCCTGATGTTGCGTTCCACACTGAAAAGCCTGCTGGCACACAAGCTGCGGATGGCGATGAGCACCTTCGCGGTCGTTCTCGGCGTCGCGTTCGTGTCTGGGGCTTTCGTGTTCTCCGACACCTTGAACAGCAGCTTCACCGACCTGTTCCGGCAGACCGCGCCGGACGTGACGGTCCGCCCGACGGACTCGCAGGCCGCCTCCTCGGGTGGGTTCACCGGCGCCGACACCCGGGTGGTGCCGGCGGAGCTGGTCGCGGCGCTGGCGGCGATACCTGGTGTTGCCCGGGCCGACGGCAGCATCAATGACCAGGGCACCCTCGTGATTGGCAAGGACGCCAAGGTCATCAGCAGTGGCGGCGCCAGCGGTGGTGCCCCCGGCATCGGCGTCAACTACACCGACGGGCCCGCCGCCGATGGATCCCCGATCGGCACCATCACCTCCGGTGCCGCCCCGGCCGGGCCAGGGCAGCTGGTGCTGGACGACAAGACCGCGGCCACCGCCGGTTATGCCCTTGGCGACACCGTGCAGCTGATCACCTCCGGTGCGCAGCCCTCGGTGACCGGCACCTTGGTCGGCACCGTCCGCTTCGGTCCGACCGGCAACCTCGTCGGTGCGACGCTGGTGATGATGGACACCCCGACGGCACAGCAGCTGTACCTGGGAGGGGCAGACGCGTTTGCGCAGGTCGCCGTCACCGGCGACGGGACACTGTCCAACCAGCAACTCCGCGACGCCGTCACGACGGCGTTGCCCGCGGGTTTCGAGGCCATCGACGACGAGCAGATCGCGGCTGAGAACCAGACGCAGTTGCAGCCAATCCTGTCCACCTTCACCACCATCCTGCTGGTGTTCGCCGCTGTGTCGCTGTTCGTCGGCACCTTCCTGATCCTGAACACGTTCTCGATCGTCGTGGCTCAACGCACGCGGGAACTGGCGCTGTTCCGGGCGCTCGGCGCGTCCCGCCCACAAGTCACCCGCTCGGTGCTGGTCGAGGCGCTGGTGATCGGGCTGATCGGCTCCACGATTGGCCTGCTGCTCGGTTTCGGCTTGGCCCAGGGGTTGAAGTCACTGTTCGGGGCCATCGGCATAGACCTGACCCAGGCCGGCCTGGTGTTCCAGTGGCGAACGGCAGTCGCCGCCTACACGGTCGGGGTTCTGGTCACCCTCGCCGCCGCGTACCTGCCCGCGCGGAAGGCCTCCAAGGTGCCGCCGATCGCCGCGATGCGCGACGACGTCACGATCCCCGAATCGTCGCTGAGACGGCGGATGCTCGGCGGTGCCGCACTGACCGCGGCGGGTGCCGCTCTCATGTTGTGGGCGTTGGCCTTCGACGGTGGCGTGCCACTCCTGGGTGGCGGGGTGTTGGCGGTGTTCGTCGGGGTGGCGCTGCTCAGCCCGGTGATCGGCCGGCCGATCGTCGCCTCCATCGCCGGCCCCTTTCCCTGGTTGTTCGGCACGGTCGGGGTCCTGGCCAGGGAGAACTCGCGCCGCAACCCGCGGCGTACCGCGGCGACGGCGTCCGCGTTGATGATCGGGCTGGCCCTGATCAGCACCATGGCGGTACTCGGACAATCGCTCAAGTCCAGTGCTGACGAGATCGTGAGCACAGGACTCAAGGCCGACTTCGTGGTGTCCAGCGCCACCGGGGCGCCGTTCTCCCCGGCGATCGCGGCTCGGGTGGCCGCCGTGCCGGGGGTGGCGCTCTCGGTTCCGCTCCAGGTCACCGTCGCCACTGTGAACGGGCAGCAGGGCGCGGTGGCCGCCGTCGACGCCGCGGTGTTCAGTCAGGTCGTCGCGATGACCGTGGAATCGGGCCACCTGACCACCGGTGACGACGGCCTGCTCGTCTCCAGCACCCGAGCCGGCACCGAGGGTTGGAAGGTCGGCGACACCGTCACCGTCGGTCTGCCCGCCGGCGCCCGGGACCTGACGGTGACCGGAATCCTCGCCCCTAACAGGTTTCTCGCCGCGGACGTGGTAGTTTCCCCAGCAGTCCTGGACGCTGGTGGTGTCGCACCTGCCGATTCAATCGTCTTCGTGGCGCAGGTACCCGGCGCGGTCACCGAGACCGTGACCGGCGGAATCCAGGCCGAGCTGGCCGCGCTGCCGACCGTGACACTGCAGGACAGGGTCTCGTTCGCGGATGTTCAGCGCGCATCGATTGACCAGTACCTGGCGATCGTCTATGCACTGCTGGGGCTGGCGGTGATCATCGCGGTGTTGGGCATCGTGAACACCCTCGGGTTGTCGGTGATCGAGCGGACCCGCGAGGTCGGGCTGCTGCGCGCGGTAGGAATGAGCCGCCGGCAGCTGCGGTCGATGATCCGGCTTGAATCGGTGGCAGTCTCGATCTTTGGTGCCGTCCTCGGCGTTGGGTTGGGCCTGATCTTCGGGATCAGCCTTCGCCGAGCCATGGCCGGTCAAGGCATCATCGTGTTGTCCATCCCATGGACGCAGTTGGTCGTGTTCGTCGTCCTGGCCGGATTGGTGGGCGTCCTTGCCGCGGTCCTCCCGGCCCGCCGTGCGGCGCGGATGGGGGTGTTGGGGGCGATCACCAGCCAGTAACCCGCCGCCACGTGTTCAGCGGGGCAGGGAACCGGGGCATGGATGCCGTGACTCTGGTGATTGCACTGCCGCTGCTGGCCATGCGTGTGCTGGGTTGTCGGCGCAAATCGCTGCGCTGGCTGCTGGTCCTCAGCGGCGCCTTTGGCCTACTTCCTCTACGTGTCCGCGAGTGGCGCTGGGCGCGGCATTCAATCCGGTGTTCCTGGTGTACGTGATCGCGTTCGGTGCGAGCCTGTGGGGTTCATCCTTTGCCGTCGGCAGTACCGATCGTGCCCGACTCTCGGCCGCCGATGACGCCGATCTGATCGCAGGGCGACACGCCCGGTGGTGCTTGGATCAGGTGACCGGCATTCACCGGTTGCTCGTCGGCCCGGCCGAGGCCGAAGGGGTCGCCCGTCTCGCCTTGCGGGACGTCCTCGACGATCTCGAAGCTCCGGTTCATGTGCCGCCAGCCTGATCCATGCCACCGGAAGCCGCCGGCTGTGGTCCCGACCCCGGACGGCGTCACCCGCTCGGCGTTCCCGACCGCGCCTTGGCCGACCTTGATGGTGTGCGCGGTGGCCGGGTGGTCGGTGTCGCGCCGTTGTCGGTGAGTGACCGGGCGAGGCCGTCGAGGATCAGGTCGAGCCCGTACTCGAATTCTTCGCCGAAGTCATAATCGGGACGCATGATGTGCTCCGTGGTGAACTCGAGCAGGGACGGGTAGGCCTCGGCGTCGAAGAACTGTTCCATCATCGACGACGCTGTGTCGGCAACGCTGTCCGGGCCGTGGATGGGCAGGGCGTTCTCCGACAGGGCGAACCCGAAGACATAGCTGTCGATCAGGGCGAAGGCATGGGCGGTCAGCTCCACCGAGAAACCCGCTGTCCGCAGGGTCGCGATGAAGGCATTGTGGTGGCGCAGTGTCGCCGCCCCGGGGTGCAGTCGGGACTGCAACAACGGGGTGGCCCATGGATGATTCGCCAGCACCCGGCGAGCCGAGTGGGCTCGCCGCCTCATCTCGCTGCGCCAGTCGCCCCCCGACACCGGCAGGTCGATCTCCCCGTACACGAGATCGACGATCCCGTCGATGATCTCGTCCTTGTTGGCGACGTAGTGGTACACCGACATCGGCTTGACGCCGAGTTCCTGGGCGAGCGTGCGGATGGTGAGCGCCCCGATCCCGCCGGCGTCGGCGACCGTGATCGCACCGGCCAACACGCGGTCCCGGCTGAGCGGAACGCGTTCCTTG
>DATDBV010000189.1:0-4866 GCA_036524715.1 Nakamurella sp.
GATCGTCCAGCCGGCCGATCTGGGCCATGGCCGCGCGGACCGCCGGGACAGCCCGGTCGTACGGCAGGCAGATCATGGCGCTCAGGCCACGCAGGATGACCGACGTCGGGCCGGTCAGCAGGCCCGCGCCACTGGCCAACCGGTCGCCGAGGGTCGCCAGGGAGACGCCCGCCATGAGACGGTCGGCAACCACACAGGATTCGAATGCCTTCAGCAGGGTGCGCTGCTCGAGATCCGCGTCGTGTCCGTGGAACCCGTCGGCCGCCTCGATCAGCAGCGCCGTCCCCCGTGGCAGGGTGTCCGCGTCGCCGACGAACAACGCCAGACCGTACCGGACCACGATGATCCTGGCCCGCAGGACCGGGTCGAAGTCCGTCGCGTCGACCCGGGCCAGCAGTCCGGCCGCTATCTGCACCGCGCCCACCGCCAACGACGCCTCGGCCGCACCGATCAGCCGATTCGCCCGCCGGGGCCCGGGCGGCGTCAGCTCGGCGGCGCGGGTGAGCACGCTGGCCCGCGAGGCGAAACCGCCACGCCGGGCCGCGATATCGGCGGCATGCTCGAGTCGGTCGGCGACCGCCGGATCCGTGCCCAGGGTGGCCTGGGCGGCATGCCAGGCCTCGATCTCCACCAGTCCCAACCTCTCGGCCGCCACGGCGAGCGCGCCGTGCACCCGGCGCCGATCCGCCCCGGTCGCCGCGTTGTAGACGGCCGATCGGACCAGCGGATGGCGGAACCGGACAGTGTCCGCCAGTTCGACCAGGCCGACGGATTCGGCGCGGTCCCCGGCGGCCCGGTCGATCCTGAGCAGGTCCGCGGCCGTGCCGACCACGTCCATGCTCGCCGCGGAATCGGCCGCGGCCAGCAACAACCAGCCCTGCACGTCCGTGTCCATTTCGCGGACCCGTCGCAGGTAATGCGCCTCCAGCCGGTGACCGGCCGGGATCGGCCGGTCGTCCAGACCGAGCCCGGACAGTTGCTGCGCCGACAGCTCATGGGCGAGATCGACCAGCGCCAACGGGTTTCCGCCGATGGACCGGGCGATCTGGGCGGCCGTCGTCGGGTCGACGGGCTCGGCCAGCGAACGGTGCAGCAGACGCACCGCGAAGTCCAACGGCAGGCCCTGCAACGTCAACCCGGGGACGCCGACCAGCCGGTCGGCGAGGCCCTCCTCCGCCCGGCCGGCGAACAGGATGGCGATCGGCTCGGCCTCGATGCGTCGGGCGACGAAGCCCAGGGCGTCCAGGCTCTCCGCGTCCAACAGGTGGGCATCATCGACCACGCACACCACGGGGGTCTGGGCGGACGCCGCGGACAGCAGGCCCAGCATCCCCAGCCCGACCAGGAATCGGTCGGGGGCCGGCCCATCCGCGTCACCGGCCGCGACGGCGATGGCCTGCCGATGCCGGTCGGGCAGCGACGGGAGCCGATCGCGCAGCGGGATGATCAACCGCTGGATGGCCGCGGACGGGATGGTCGACTCCGCCTCGTAGCCGACCAGCCGCAACGGCCGCAGGCCGGCCGGATCGCTCGAAACAGCGTCCAGTAGAGCCGTTTTGCCGATACCTGGCTCACCCGTGACGAGCAGCGACCCTCCGCGGCCGTTGCGGGCCCGACCCAGCAGCGTCGCCAGTTGCCGGACCTCCGCGTCCCGACCCAAGAGCGCGTCTGCCGCCGGCATGGCTCGACCGTAGGGGAACACGCCGAAGAACTCCAAAGCCGACCGACGACACTCGACGAGCAGACTCTCGGCAAGCCTCGGCGACCAGGTCGATCACGCACCTCGGCAAGCCTCGGCGACCACGGCGGGCGCCGCGGCGGGATCGGGTGACCGCCGTTGAGAACAACGGCACCCACGATCGGCCGGGCGGGGATCAACCCGCCCGCCCCGCAGTTGTCACGGTCAACCGAGCTACTCGACCTCCATCTCGCCCAGCCGGGACCAGTCTTCGCCCGGGATCTGGAAGTTGACGATTCGCGGCGTCTCCACCAGGTAACGGGGCAGGTCGGCCTGCGCCTGCTTGAAGTGGGCGGACGTCACGTGCGCCTCGGCCGCATCGTCCCGGAACGCCTCGACCAGCACGTACTCGCTGGGATCCTCGAAACTGCGGGACCAGTCGAACCACAGATTCCCCGGCTCCGCACGAGTCGCCTCGGTGAACCCCTTGACCAGATCCGGCCACTGGTCGGCATGTTCGGGTTTGACGGGCCACTTGACCGCGATGAAGATCATTCCGGGTGCCTTTCTGTCGGTACTTCGAATCGGGCTCAGGTGGTCGCCCGCCCCCGAGCAAGGAACGCGGACCGACCGGACGCCGACCCTATTCCAGGCCGCAGCCGCCCGCGACCGGTCTGCGCGGGCCACCCACCGACGAGCACACTGGGCCACGTCAGCGTCATAGACCGCCGCCGGAGTCCGGACAGGTCCGGACGACCGGTGGCACCACAACGAAGTGGAGAGGGCATGACTGCAATCCAGGACACCGATCGCGCCAGGCAGGTACTGATCCGAGCACTGCAGGCAGCGTTTCCCCATGCGAACCTGCCACGCGGACCGTACGAACGCACCGCCGACAAGCTGATCGCCGACGCGGCCAGTTCAGTCCACAACCAGGTCATCCTGCGGCAGGGCCTGGCCGACCTGGACGCGCTGGCCGGCGGCGACTTCGCCGGCCTCAGCGATGACGAGGCGTACCAACTGCTAAAGGGCATCGAGCGCACCGCCTTCTTCGGCTACCTCCGCCGGTTCACCACCGTCGCTCTCTACGACGACGCCGAGGTGTGGCAGGCCCTCGGCTACGAGGGCTCCTCGTTCGAGCAGGGCGGCTATCTGCACCGCGGCTTCAACGACCTTGACTGGCTGCCGGAGCCGCGAGTCACCCTGTACGAGGGACCGGCCACGTTCGTGCCGATCGCCCCGGCGACGAACCAGAAGACCAGGACCGGAGCGTGAGTTGAGATGGCCACCACCAAGGGCAGCGGCGGCACCCACGCCGGCGCGAACTTCGCCAAGAACGACGACTCGGTTGTCGTCGTCATCGGCTCCGGGGCGGGCGGCGGCACGGTCGCGCACGACCTGACCAAGGCCGGCGTCAGCGTCGTGCTGCTGGAGGCCGGCTCCTACTTCACCATCGACGACTGGGTGAACAACGAGTGGGAGGCCTTCGGCCAGATGGCCTGGCTGGACATGCGAACCACGTCCGGCTCCTGGCGCATCGTCAACGACTTCCCCAACCTGCCGGCCTGGATCGTCAAGGCCGTCGGTGGCAGCACCACGCACTGGGCCGGCGCGACGCCCCGGTTCTACGACCACGAGTGGAAGACCCGCACCTACTACGGCCGGATCGACGAGGCGAACCTGCTGGACTGGCCGGTCGACGGCGACGAGATGCGGCCGTACTACGCGATCGCCGAGGACCGAATCGGCTCCACCCACACCAACGGTCGCGCTCCGCAGCCGGCGAACAACAACTACTTCGTGTTCGCCAACGGCGCCGAGAAGCTCGGCTACCACTTCTACGCCACCGGTCCGTACGGCACGAACGCCGAGCCGTACGACGGCCGGCCGGCCTCGATCCAGGATGGCTTCAACTTCCAGGGCGACAAGAACGGCTCCAAGTGGAGCACCCTGGTCAGCGAGATCCCGAAGGCGCTGGCCACCGGCAAGCTCGACCTGCGGCCGAACTCGCACGCGGTGCAGATCACCCATGACGCCGCCGGCCGCGCCGACTCCGTCCTGTACCTGGACGCCGACGGCCACCTGCAGCGGCAGCAGGCCCGCGTCGTCTGCGTGGCCGGCAACTCGATCGAAACCCCGCGGCTGCTGCTGCTCTCGGCCAGCCCGCAGTTCCCCGACGGCCTGGCCAACTCCTCCGGCCAGCTGGGCCGCAACTACATGCGACACACCACGGGCTCGGTGTACGCGCAGTTCGAGCGGCCGGTCCGCATGCACCGCGGCGAGACGATGGCCGGCCTGATCGCCGACGAGTCCCGGCACGACCCGACGCGCGGTTTCGCCGGCGGCTACTACCTGGAAACGCTCTCGCTCGGCGTGCCGTTCCTGGCCAGCTTCATCGAGCCCGGCCTGTGGGGTCCGGAGTTCACCTCGCTCATGGACGGCTACGCCAACACGGCCGGCATGTGGATCGTCGGCGAGGACATGCCGCAGGAGACCAACCGGATCACGCTGAACGCCGCGGTCACCGACCAGCACGGACTGCCGGTGGCGAACGTGCACTTCGACGACCACCCGAACGACGTCGCCATGCGCAACCACGGCTACCAGCAGGGCCAGGCGGTGTACGAATCGGTCGGCGCATTGTCCGCGCATCGCACCCCGCCATACCCGGCCACCCACAATCTGGGCACCGCGCGGATGTCCGAGCGGCCCGAGGACGGCGTCACCAACGCCCACGGCCGCGCCCACGACGTGCCGAACCTGTTCGTCTCCGACGGCTCGGTGTTCACCACCGGCGCCGCGGCGAACCCGACGCTGACCATCGTCGCGCTGGCCATCCGGCAGGCCGAGCACATCGTGACGTGCCTCAAGGCCCAGGAACTCTGACCGACGCCCTCCTCGCGCGGATCAACTACGCCGGCGCGGCTGAAATGGACGACTCTGGTCACTTCATCACCTTCGGCGACAGTTGAACGGCGGGCCGTCCCCTGGCGGGTCCGTCCCATCAGGCTGAAAACGAGCCGAACAGCAACATAAAGGACATATCGGGTCGACTCGTTTTCGACTGAACGGCGGGCCGGCCCCGGCGGGGCCGGCCCCTCAGGGTGAACCTGACCGTGCGGGCGGGGTTCGTCGTTGCCGGCCGAGCCCAGCGGGGTTGCGCTGATCCAAGACCCATCAAACCGGAC
>DATDBV010000190.1:0-2674 GCA_036524715.1 Nakamurella sp.
CCTTCAGGCCCCGTCGTGGTGCCGATCGAGCTCGGCAAACCGAGCACCCGAGCGGGGCGCAGACGAGCGTTCGTGCGACCGGGACGCGCATCGGTCGAGTCGGTGTAACGCGACCCGCGTTCCGGATGGCCAACCGTCCCCGGTCGCCGCGCGGAAATTCGAGTGCCGGCTGGGCTTGGTTGGTGCCGATGACCCAGGCACCACGCTGACCGGGTTCCCGCTCGGCTCGTCGCTCAGACACCGGAGCCGGCCGAAAGTGTGGTCGCCGTGTCGGGCAAACGCACGGTTGGGGGTTCTTGACCGGGACGCTGACCCGGGTCGGGAGCAGTCGGGGCACGGCACACGTAGATGACCATGCAACGACCTCGACCAGGGTTTGCGTGACGATGACCACCGCAGCGACCGCGTAGGCATCGGGCTCCGTTGGACACGTTCATCCCGGGAGGAAATCAGTACGGGTCGTGCCACCTCTCGATCTAGCTACTCCGGATCCCCCGGGTCCCCGGATCCACCAACGCGTCCAACGCCTCCCATTGTTCGCGGTCCAGCACGGCATCGTCCGTCCCGGGCCGGCCCCGCGCTGAGATCCGCGGACTCGGGATCGGACCGTGCTCAGGGCCCAGATCCTCGGCTGATGGTGGCGTCGCCAGCTCGGCCGACTCCAACCGCGCGTAGACGTCGCCGGAGCGACCGAGCGGGCGGAACCGGTCGAGCAGCCGGACCAAGCCGGCGGCGTCCAGCCAGTGCGGCGCGGCCATCCGCATGGTCTCGATCGGTGAGTAGTTGTACCGGTAATCGCCCAGGTGTTGGACGAGATCCATTGCGGCCAGGGCCTGCCCGTGCGCGGCGGGCAGGTATTCGAAGGACAGCGCCCGCAGCGGTCGGGACAGCCCGGACAGCACGGCCACCTCGAAGCCCTCGACGTCGATCTTGGCGAAGGCCGGTTCGCCGTACCGGGCGATCAGCTCGTCCAGAGTGGCGACCGGCACCTGCACGGTGCGGTCCCAATGCACCCCCGCGAACCGTCGATCCCGGGCCATCTCGTCGATCCAATCGGGCGCCATCGACGAGACCGTCGGGGTGGCCCGGGACACCGCCAACCTCGCCCGTCCGGGCCGGGCACCGACGGCCTCGGGAACGATGTCGACCCGCGGGTCGCGGCCGTACAGCAGCCGCAGCACCCGCAGGCAATCCGGCTGCGGCTCCACCGCGATCACCCGGACCCCGAGCCGACGCCAGGCCCGCACCCGGCTGCCCACGTGCGCGCCGATGTCGAATCCGAGGTCACCGGGTCCGAGGAAGGTGCGGTAGAACGCCGCCATCCGGGCGTGCCGGCCGGGGATGGCGTGGTACATCGCCAGGGACCGGCCGATCCCCCAGGCCCGGACGGCCGCGTCCGTCACGGAGACGACACTCCGGATCATGAGGCGCCGAACCGCGCGGACAGGGCATAACGCAGCAGCACGACGTCGCCGATCTGTCGGACCTCGGCCAGCCGCGCCCGCCGGTCGGGGTTGAACGGGAAGGCGCCGTCGTCGACGAACCGCCGGGCCCGGTGGTCGCCGACGAAGAACGGCGCCACCACCAGGTCCAGCTCGTCGGCCAGGTCGGCGGTCAGGAACTGGGTGTGCACGGCCCCGCCGCCTTCGACCAGGAGCCGCCGGATGCCGCGGTCGAACAGGTCGCGGGTCAGCCAGGCCAGGTCGACCGGCTGCCCACCATCGACCACCGTGGCCGCCGCGCCGAGCACGCCCCGGATCTGTGCGAGCGCGGAAGTGGCGCAGTAGACGAGTCTTTCGGATTCTCCGTCGGTGAAGAACCGCGCGCCGGGGTCGAGTCCGGCGCCACAGGTGAGCGTCACCTTCGTCGGCGACGGGGGCAGACCGCGGGCCACCCGGACGTCGCGCCGGGAGGCTGCGCGGACCACCAGCCGCGGATTGTCCTTGCGAACCGTCGCGGCGCCCACAAGGATGGCGTCACAGTCGGCGCGCACCTCGTCCACCCGGTCGAAGTCGGCGTCATTGGACAGCAGGAGCCGCCGCCGGCCGACCCCGGCCAGGTAGCCGTCGAGCGACATGCAACACGAGAGCAGGGTGTAGGGGCGGTCAACCATCCGCGTCGACCCTCCCGTCGACGCTCGGCCGGGTCAGCAGCACGACGAGCCCCGGCAGCGTGGCGATCAGGGTGAGCACCCCGAATGCGGTCGCGGCGGCGACCCCTGCGGCGCTGCCCCACCCCGCTGCCCCGAACACGGCCGCCGCCACCGACTCCCGGGGTCCCCAGCCGCCCACGTTGACCGGAACGAGCATCGCGGCGAGGACGACCATCGCGACCGGAACCAGTTCCGGCGGCGACGCGGCGACCCCGACCAGGCGGGCGGCGATCACGAACGTGACGGCATGACCGAGTGCGACGACGACGGAGGCGACGACGATCTGCGGCCAGGCGGACCGGGCCAGCACCCCGGTGCGCAGGTCAGCGACCACCATGCCGGCCAGCCGGGACAGGCGGGTCGATCCGGTTCCGCGCCGGGGCAGCAGCGCCGATCCGGCCGCGACGGCCAGCAGCACCACGACCACAGCCAAGACCACGACGAGCGGGCCGAGCAGCCAGGACACCGCCGGCCCGGGCAGCGCGAGCAGCACCAGCAGGGTCAACGCCACATGGGTGACCG
>DATDBV010000191.1:0-6178 GCA_036524715.1 Nakamurella sp.
ACTCTCACCCCGACCGTCAGCGCGGACCAGGACGCCGGCATCGTGGTCGGGCTCGTCGTCCGGCTGGTCCGCACCGTCCGGGTCGAGGTGGCAGGTCGCGCCCCGGTTCAGGTGGGCACCATCCTGGAGAGCACGCTGGTCACCCCGGCCGAGGTGGTCGCGCCGGCGCTGGCCCAGGTGGCCGAGTTCGAGAGCAACCGGGACACCCACCAGATCGTCGGCCGGGTCATCCCGGCGCTGCTGGTCGTGTTCGCGGTGGTGCTGCTGGCCTTCGGGCTGCCCAAGCTGGTCCGGCGGGGCGCGACGCCGCCCCCGGCCGCCGTGCCCAGCCTGCCGGCCGCCCGTCCCCCGCAGGTTGAGCCCCGACCGGTACCACAGGACCAGCCCCTGGCCGGCACGGTGCCGCCGTCCGCCCCCTAGCGCCGGTTCGCAGTTCGAACCGATCGGCGCCGGTCGGCCAAACCTGACCCAGACAACGACCTTCCCCGGGAGAACCTCATGTCCGTTCGATCCAGCCGGCTCTGGCCGGCCGTCCTGCTCACCGCCGGCACCGTGGCGCTCGCCGCGTGCGGATCCTCCGGCACGACCGCGTCCTCCGAAGCGACGACCTCGTCGGCGGCCGCGTCGGGCTCGGCAACAGGATCGGGAACAGGATCGGCCGAGCCCGGTCAGGTCACCGTCAAGGTGACCGAGGCCGACGGCTGCGTGGCCACGCCCGACACCGTGCCCGCCGGCCAGGTGACGTTCTTGGTCACCAATGTCGACGCGGTCGGCGTCACCGAGGTGGAGCTGGTCGCCGACCAGCGGATCGTCGGCGAGCGGGAGAACCTGGCGCCCGGCTTCGACAGCACGTTCTCGGCCCGGCTGGACGGTGGCACGTTCGAGATCTACTGCCCGGGCGCCAGCACCGAGCGCTCGGCGTTCACGGTGACCGGGCAGGCGGCGGCGCAGGACGAGGATCTGACAGTGCTGCTGACCCAGGCCACCAAGGACTACGCCGCCTACGTCGACGACCAGATCAACTTCCTGCTGGTCCCGACGCAGGAGCTGGCCGACGCGATCCACGCCGGTGATCTGGCCGCCGCCCAGGCCGCGTACATCAAGGCCCGCCCGTTCTACGAGCGGATCGAGCCGGTGGCCGAGTCGTTCCCCGACCTGGACCCGGCGATCGACCTGCGGATCGGCGACGTCGAGCAGGGCACGTTCTGGACCGGCTTCCACCCGATCGAGCAGGGTCTGTTCGAGAAGCAGAGCACCGAGGGGCTCGGCGAGCTGGCCGATCAGCTGATCGTCGACATCAAGAGCCTGCAGGCCCAGGCCCAGCAGCTGTCGGCCGCGACCACCACCGGTACCGACGGCGGCTACCAGGCCTTCGAGATCGCGAACGGCGCCGCCACCCTGCTCGACGAGGTGCTGGCGTCCAAGATCACCGGCGAGGAGGAGGCCTACTCCAAGATCGACCTGCTGGACTTCGAGGCGAACGTGGAAGGATCGCTGCAGGCGTTCGCCACCCTGAAGCCGGCCCTGAACCAGATCGACCCGACGATCGTCCCGCAGATCTCGACGGCCTTCGACGCGCTGACCGCCGAGCTGAACGAGTTCAAGGACCCGAACTCGCCCAGCGGCTGGGTCTCCTACGACCAGCTCACCGACGCCGACAAGAAGGCGCTGGTCGACGCCCTGCTGGTGGTGCAGGAGCCGCTGTCCGCGGTGGCGCAGAAGATCACCCAGTGACCCGGGAGCAACCAGTTCGATGAACGACCAGGGCACCTCGCGGCGGCGGTTCCTCACCGGTGCCGCCGCGGCGGGGGTGGGCGCCGCCGCCGGCTTCGCGGCGGGGTACGGCGTGCGGGGCGCGGCCGATGCCGACGCGGACACCACCGACCCGTACGCCGAGTCGGCCGATCCCGATGCCCGCGCGAACGCGATCGTCCCGTTTTACGGGGCCCGCCAGGCCGGCATCACCACGCCGCAGCAGGAGCGACTGATGTTCGCCGCCTTCGACGTCAGCACCGGGGACGTCGAGGAACTCAAGCGCCTGCTCGGCCGATGGGCCGCGATGGCGGCCCGGATGACCGAAGGCAAGCCGGTCAGCGACTCGACGACCAAACCCGCGCAGCCACCGTTCGACACCGGCGAGGCGATGGATCTGGGCGCGCATTCGTTGACCATCACCGTCGGCTTCGGGCCGAGCCTGTTCGACGACCGGTTCGGCCTGGCCGACCGGATGCCGCCGGAACTGACCGCGTTCGGCACCATCCCCGGCGACGCGGTGATGCGTCCCGAGCTGTCCGACGGCGACCTGTGCATCCAGGCCTGCGCGGACGATCCGCAGGTGGTGTTCCACGCGGTCCGCAACATGGCCCGGGCGGCCCGCGGCACCGGCACCGCGACGCTCCGGTGGTCCCAACTGGGCTTCGGCCGCGCCTCGTCGACCGGGTCTGGGCAGGTCACCCCGCGCAACCTGATGGGCTTCAAGGACGGCACCCGCAACGTGCGGTCCGACGACACGGCGAAGCTGGACGCGCACGTCTGGGTGGGCGCCAACGGGGCGGCCATGGCGGCCGGGCACGAGTGGATGCGTGACGGGTCGTACCTGGTCGCGCGCAAGATCAGGATGGAGATCGAGTCCTGGGACACCGACCCGCTCGACGACCAGGAGCTGATCTTCGCCCGGTTCAAGGACACCGGGGCGCCGCTGACCGGCGGTGACGAGTTCACCGCCCCCGACTACGACAAGGTCGACGACAAGGGCGAGAAGGTCATCGACGTCGACGCCCACATCCGGCTCGCCTCGCCGGAACAGAACAACGGCCTGACGATCCTGCGGCGCGGCTACAACTACACCGACGGGCAGGACCCGGCGACCGGGAAGCTGGCGGCCGGCCTGTTCTTCATCGCCTTCCAGCGCGACCCGCAGACCCAGTTCAAGGTGCTGCAGACCCGGCTGGGCAAGACCGACCTGCTCAACGAGTACATCGCGCACATCGGCGGGGGCCTGTGGGCCTGCCCGCCCGGCGTCAGTGGCCCCGGCGACTGGTTCGGCAAGGCGCTGTTCACCTGATCGTGGCGCCACCGCGACAGGCGGTGGCGATCCTGCGTGGTCGGCCCGCTCGCCCGACCGGTGGATGACCCCCACAGATGGCCTCTTGGATATCGCCGATTCCGCTTCTTTCCTCATGCTCGGTCATCGAACTGACCCCCATCGTCACGCGGCGTTCACACTGATGGGCCAAAAGGGTGTAATCGTGGTTACTCTGTGGTAGAAATGTTGGGACGGCGCACGTAACTCGCGTTCGTTTAGCCCATTTGGTCCACAGCAGTACGCGACGCGGTCCCAACTCTCACGGAGAGTAATGCCCGTCGAGGTGACTTGGCAGCGGGAGCGTGCACGTCCCCTGCGTCTGACGAACAAAGGAGTCCGCGTGTCGCAGGCATACGATTCACGGTCGCAGCAGGCGTTCGCCGCTGCGGTGTGCCGCGTGATGCGGGAGTCCCGGCGCCGGCAGAAGCTCACCCAGGCGGAGGTCGCGCAGCGCACCGGTGGCCTGGTCAGCAAGGCGGCCCTGGCCAACTACGAAACCGGACACCGGTCGCTGCGCGTCGATGTGCTGTGGGTCATCGCCGGCGCGCTGGGCGAGGACCTGGGCACACTGCTGTCCGCGGCCGAGCGCCACGTCACCACTCGGCCGTCACCGTTCGGTTCCGGTGCCATCAATGTCGACGTGCACGAGGTGATGGCCAGCCCCGATCCCCGGCTGGCGGTGGTGAAGCGCTGGTTCGAGCTCCGCGCCAATAATTCCTCGACGACCATGACCCTGGACGACGGCGCGATCAGTGCGCTGGCCGCACTGATGAACCTCCGTCCCGACGAATGCCGTCGGCTGCTGATGACCAGCGGGCGTTCCGCCCGTCAACCGGCGGCCAACGGATTCTGACCCGCGCCTCGCCGGGCCGCACCACCCGTTCGCCCGTTCGGGTGAAAGCTGTCATCCTGGCCGATCCCCGGCCGTTCCTCGCGCGTCCATGAGACCGTGGCTTGGGCGAAGTGTGCCCTCGGCCGCAGACGCAGCGAGGAAGGACTTCCAATAATCGTGAGAGACGAGCCGACCCCCCAGCACGGCGCGGCCGGATTCGAGTCCCCGACGGAGATCATCCGGACCGGTGCGATCGGAGCCGACGCCACCGAGGTGATCGACCGCACCACGCTTGCGGCATCCGGTTCCGCCGAGCCCGCGGCCGAGGACACGGTGATCATCCCGAACGCCGCCGAACCGCCGGACGGTCCGCCATCCGGCGCCGAACCCGGCGCCGCGGCCGATCCCGCGCGCCGCAACAAGATCATCGCCGCCGTGGTCGGCGGGGTGTTCGCCCTGCTCGCCGCCGTGTACCTGGTCGACCTGCTGGCCACCTCCGGCACCGTCGAACGCAACACCACGGTGGCCGGCGTCGACGTCGGCGGGCTCACCCCGGAACAGGCCGAGCAGGCCTTGACCGAACAGGCCATGCCCAGCTATTCGACTCCGATGACGGTCGACGTGCACGGCGTCCCCACCCAGATCGACCCGGCCCGGGCCGGGCTCACCGCCGACGTGCCGGCGACCGTCGAGGCGTTGGGCACCCGCTCGGCCAACCCCGTCGTCCGGCTCAGCTCGTTCTTCACCTCGACCGACCGGCCGCTGGCCGACAACGTCGACGAGGCTGCGCTGACCGCGGTCGTCCAGGACATCGCCGCCGGCACCGATGTCGCCCCGGTCGAGGGCTCGGTCACCATCGAGAACGCCCAGGTGGTGACGGTGCAACCGGTGGTCGGCCGCAGCCTGGACGTGTCCGGCTCGGTCGACGCGGTCAGCCAGGCCTGGATCGCCGATGGCCCGGGCGGCATCGAGGGTCTGGTGCTGCCCGTGTCGTCCGCCCCGGTCCGCGCCTCGGTGGATGGAACCGACCGGGCCGCGGCCGAGACGGCCACGATCCTGTCCGCGCCACTGACCCTGACCGCCGACAGTGGCACCGTCCAAGTCCCCGTGACGGATATCGCCGCGGCCACCACGATCACCCCGGACGACGCCGACGGGTTCGTGGTGACCGTCGATCCCGCCGCGCTGCTCAAGCCGGTCACCCCGGCGATCGATGCGATGCAGGGCGGCCCAATCGACGCGAAGATCGTGATCAGGGACGGTGCACCCGTCGTTGAGCCGAGCGCCCAGGGTCGGGCCACCGACTGGCCGGTCACCGAGGCCGCCGTCGCCGCCGCCGTCACGACCCCCAACCGTGAGGTGGCGCTGGCCCACGAGGTCAGTGACCCGGCGTTCACCACCGAGCAGGCCAACGCGCTGGGGATCAAGGAGGTCATCGGCGAGTTCACCACCGGCGGCTTCGCCTCGGCGTCCGGCGAGAACATCCGAGTCGTCGCGGAGAAGGTCAACGGGGCGATCGTGCAGCCGGGAGCCACCTTCGGGCTCAACGAGTTCACCGGGCCGCGGGGCACCGAGCAGGGCTACGTGCCGGCCGCGATCATCCAGGAGGGTGCGCTGTCCACCGCGGTGGGCGGCGGTATCAGCCAGTTCGCCACGACGACGTACAACGCGGCCTACTTCGCAGGCATGGGCGACGTCACGCACACCCCGCACTCCTTCTACATCAGCCGGTACCCGGCCGGCCGGGAGGCGACGGTGTTCGACGGGGCGATCGAGCTGGCCTTCTCCAACGACTACGACACGGGCGTGCTGATCGAGACGATCTGGACCCCCAGCGACATCACGGTGCGGCTGTGGGGCACCAAGCACGTCGAGGTGGAGTCGGTGAGCTCCGACCGGTTCAACACCACGTCGGCGCCGGTGATCGTGAAGCCGTACGGCACCGCCTGCTCGCCGTCCGGAGGCAGCTCCGGGTTCAGCATCGTGAACACCCGGGTCATCCGGGATCTCGCCGGCAACGAGATCCGTCGGGAGGACTTCACCACCGTCTACAACGGGCAGCAGAACGTGATCTGCTCGCCGCCGCCCGCGGCGGCCACACCCGCCCCAACACCGGACCCCGCAGCAACCCCGGCCGCCGCGGCTGACCCCGACGCGCCGCCGGCCGGCGGCTGACCCACCGCCGGGGCGGTCAGGGCTCCCGGGGAGATCAGGGCTCAGATCAGTCAGAGCCCGGCGGCCCGGGACCCCACCGCTCGCGG
>DATDBV010000192.1:0-4388 GCA_036524715.1 Nakamurella sp.
GGCTTCCCGCTCCCGGCGGGGTTCGTCCGGGACCCGAATCGCTGGCTGTAGTCACTTCGTCGCGAGCGTCATTAGGCGGGCGATTGTCGTCATGCACGGGCATAGATGTGCAGAGGCACCACCCGTCGGGCTGCCCGGTACCGTAGACTCGGAGAAGTTTTCAGCTGCGCGGGTGACCGTCGACAACGCCAGGTCCCGGCGCAGCCAACCGGCAAGGGTCCAAACGGGCGCCCACTCTTGATGCCCGGCAGGACCACTAACCCGCTCCGGTCGAACCGACCGCGGAGCACGCGGACAGGTGGACCCAGACCGACGCTCCTGTTCCGGTGCCGCCGATACCTGGTCGCGCCGCGCCGGATCCTGCCGCCGCCACCTCGGTCGACTCACCGAAAGCGGGCGCCCGAACTGATTCAAAGGACCCGAATGAAAGTCGTCAAAGACATGGGCACAGTGGTACCGGTCGTCCTACTGACCGCCGCCGCGGTGCTGAGTGTCGCCATCGCGATGAGCCTGTCCCACCTGACACTGCTGTGACCCGGCCGGCCTCCGTGGGCGCGGGTCATGACTCGTCACCGGCAGCCGCCGCATGCCGTCGCGGGACGTCGTGCGCACCAGCGCCGCTCCTCGGGTCGGGCTGACGCCGCACCGTCCGAATTCTCCGCGCCGCCTTGACCGGCTGCACCCCGGCCCGAAGGAACACCAATGACTCACACGCAGCGGTCCGCCGTGGCCGAACCCCCCGACGCCATCACCGGTCGGGTGGCCGTGCTCGGCTCGCCGTCGGCGACGAACCACGCGCCGCCCTCGGGCGAACCCGCCACCGCTTCGGTCGATCACGTCCGGCACCTGAGCCACTCGAATCCGGCCGGCACCCGCGCCTACGACCTGTTCCTGCCGACGGGCTACACCGGCCGGCCTGTTCCGCTGGTGGTCATGCTGCACGGTGGCGCCCAGAACGCCGCCGACTTCGCCGCCGGCACCGGGATGAACGAGCTGGCCGAGCAGCATACGTTCCTTGTCGCATACCCCGAACAACCCAGGGCCGCGAACAGCAGCGGCTACTGGAACTGGTTCCGCCAGGAGGACCAACGCGCCGGCACCGGCGAGCCGGCGATCATCGCCGGGATCACCCGAAAGGTGATGACCGACCACGCGGTCGACCCGGCCCGGGTCTACATCGCCGGGTTCTCCGCCGGTGGGGCCATGGCCGCGGTGATGGCCGGTAGCTACCCAGAGACATACGCCGCGGTCGGGATCCACTCCGGGTTGGTCCACGGCGCCGCCCAGGATTTCGTGACCGCGTTGATGGCCATGCAGGGCGGCACGTCACCCGGCACAGGGAACACCGTGCCGGTCATCGTGTTCCACGGCGACCGCGACAGCAGCGTCGCCCTGGGCAACGCAGAGAAGATCATCACCGCCAGACTCTCCGTCCTGACGAAGCAGAACCCCGCCCTGGACCACTCGGTCCCGGTGATCATCCAAGGGGACGCCGACGGACGCCCGTACATCCGCACGGTGCACACCGGCCCCGACGGCACCACCATCGCCGAGTCATGGCTGCTGCAGGGAGCCGGACACGCGTGGTCCGGCGGCAACCCCGCCGGCAGCTACACCGACCCCCGGGGCCCCGACGCATCCGCGGAAATGATCCGCTTCTTCCGCGAGCACACTCATGACCTTCGCGGCGGCCGCAGACGGACCGGCGACCGTTCGTAGCCGAGACTCCCTACAGCCAACGGAGCGTCCCGGGTCAGGGCGCCGGATCCCGCGTGGAGCTGCGCAATGCTGCCGTCGCGGGAGAGGTCGCCCGAGTAGCAGACTGCGTCGCCGACCGCGAACCCGGTCACCTCGGCGCCGACCTCAATGACCGTGCCCGCCGCGTCCCATCCGAGCTGCCGCTGCTGAACATCGACGACCAGGTCGCGGGGGGCGGCCGCGGGCTGGGAACGGTGACGGTCGTGAACGCGTCGGCGTCGTCGAGGCTGCGCCCGCCCTGGCGATCCAAGCGGTCATCTGCGTGTTCATTGGTCGTCTCCGTCTCGTGCTGAGCGATCTTCTGAGATCAAGTGGCGGATGCTCCGCCGGCTCTCGTGGAGCAGTGCCGTGGCCAGGTCCGGGTCGTTCAGTGCCCGCGCCATCTGCAGGGTTCCGATGAGCATCGACAGCCTGGTCAGGACGACGGCGTCGGGGACCGTGGCAGGGAGACCGGCGACGAGCCGGAACGCGTCGGTCATCCGGTGCAGTGCCTCGGTGTAGCGGTGGCGCACCTCGGGCGACGAGCGCACCAGATCGCTCAGCAGCGCGGCGGACACGCATCCTCCGGCGCGGTCGTCGCAGTGCCGGGGCGAGAGGTACTCCGTGATCACCCGCTCCAGCCCGTCCGGTTGCGCGGCGGCTCTCTCGAACATCGCGGCTTGCCGCCTGACTTGGTCCGCGATCGCCTCGCCGACCAGGTCGTCCTTCGACGTGAAGTGCGAGTAGAAGGCGCCGTTGGTCAGGCCCGCGTCGCTCATCAGCGACGCCACACCGGCGCCGTCCAGCCCGTCGCTGCGGAACCGGCCCGCCGCCGTCCGGACGATCCGTTCCCGGGTCTGCTCCTTGTGCCCCGCGGGGTACCGCGCCATCGAACGACTCCTGTCGGCCGAGTGTCCATCATCCAGCGATTGCATTATGATCATACTTCAATGTTCCGGCGAGGTTCCGGGAGGGCTGCACCGACGACCCCCCTCGACGCGATCAGCAGCTGAACACAGAAGGGGACAATCGATGAGCACACTCGACGGAGCTGTCGTCCTGGTCACGGGCGCGAACGGCGGACTCGGCACACAGTTCGTGGCGCAGGCGATCGAACGAGGCGCGCAGAAGGTCTATGCCACCGCACGCAGCCCCCGGCAGTGGGATGACTCCCGCATCGTGCCGCTCGCGCTCGACATCACCGATCCGGCGTCGGTCGCCGACATCGCCCGCGCGGCAGGCGATGTGACCGTGCTGGTCAACAACGCGGGCATCTCGCCGCGCGACCCGGGCCTGCTGACCGCGTCGGACGAGGAGTTGCACCAGATCTTCGAGACCAACTTCTTCGGCCAGGTGCGGATGATTCGCGCCTTCGCCGACATCCTCGCCGCCGCCCCCGGACGGGCTGCGGTGATCGATCTGCACTCCGCGTTCAGCTGGCACGCCGGCGGGGGAAGTTACTCGGCGACGAAGGCCGCGTTCTGGTCGGCCACCAACTCGGTCCGTATCGACCTCACCCCGCGCGGCATCCACGTCGTCGGGGTACATGTGGGCTTTGTCGACACACCCATGGCCGCGGGCGCCGTCGGCCCGAAGAGGGATCCGGCCGACGTCGTCTCACAGGCGTACGACGCACTCGACAACGGCACGTTCGAGGTGCTCGTCGACGGAGTGAGCAAGCGGGCCAAGGCGGGCCTTGCCGCCCCGATCGAGCAGATGTATCCGCAACTCGCCGTCGAGGCTCAGGGCTGACAGCCAGCGCGGAGGGATCGGTCTCCGCTCCGTCGAGGGAGCGGCGCGGGTGCTCGACTGGATCGCGGCCTTCGACCCGACATTGTCGCACCCGGCCACGGCCGCTCATCGACGCGGCCGGGCTCCCGAGCGTGCTCGAACCCATCGTCGCTACGATCTCGTCCTCGGTCTCCATCGACGGCTTCTCCTCCCGGCCCGACCAGTCCCGCACGAATCCGTTCGGCGAGGGCGTCGCGCTGCACCGGTGGATGTCGAGACCGCCGACGAGAACGCTGCCGAGTTGGCCGCCATTGTCGGCGCCGGCGCGTGTCCATCGCCAGCGGTGCGCGCACAATGAACCAGTGCCTGTGCGCGGGGCTCATGGAGCGGGTCTCGGCCCGGCAGGCATCGCTCGTGACCAACCTGGTGTACCGGATTCCGTGCCGCGAATAGCGCAGCGAGCGAATCGGAGAGGCATGAACGCGGATCTCAACGGCCGCTTGACGGCGGGGCGGGAGCGGGTGGCGCGTCTGGAACGCGAGCTTGCCGCCGCCCGCGCCGAGGTCCGTGCGCTCGAGTCCGATCCGACGATCTCTCCGGTGCCGGGCCCGGGGGTCACCGCCGCATCCTCGACGGCTGAGAAGATCGCCCTGTTCCGGAGCCGGTTCGTCGGCCGGACCGATGCCTTCGCCCTGCCCTGGACGAGCCGGAAGACCGGCAAGAGTGGCTGGAGTCCCGCGGTTCGCGGCGGTTTCTACTCCGATCAATCGTCCGACGCGGATCTGCTGACGCTCGACGATGCGGCGATCGAGCGGCACCTGCGTGGTGATTCCGAGTTCGGCCGCGAGTTCCACGTCGGCCTGTATCCGATGCTGCCGGGCGATCGATGCCGGCTGCTCGTCTGCGATTTCGACGACGGC
>DATDBV010000193.1:0-4595 GCA_036524715.1 Nakamurella sp.
CACGTTCTGGCAGGTCGCCGCCGACATGCTCGAACCGGTGGACACCCCACCCGGGCACGGGCACACCTACACCCTGGAGTTCGTCGACGGCTGGGCCACCCTGCTCCAACCACCCGGGTGGACCACCGGGCAGGCCGACCAACTCAAGCAGATCGTCGCCCAGGACAGCTGAACGGTGCTGTGCCGCCCGCCGATCAAGCGTCGGCACCCGACAGAACAGGGGTGGCACCCGGCGGGCACCACCCCTGTCCTGCATGACACCGGTGGTCAGCGGGTGAAGTCGCGTCCGTGGACTGACAACGCCCAGATGACCAGCACGTCCAGGGCGATGATGACCAGGCTCCAGATCGGGTAGTGGGGCAGCCACATGAAGTTCAGCACGTCCGTGAATTCCTCGGCGTGCCGATCCCTGCTACTGCGCCCACGAACCGCCGTGCAGCACGCCGGTCACCTGCATTTCGTCGTCCAGCACGACCAGGTCGGCAGCCCCGCCGGGAATCAGTCCGGCGTCCGGCAGGCCGAGGGCCCGGGCGGGGTTGATCGAGGATTGCCGGACCGCGGCCAGCAGCGCCTGGTCCAGCGCCCGGCCGCTGTTGGTCACCGCGTGCCGGAACAGGTGGTCCATGGTGGCGGTGCTGCCGGCGATGGTGGTGGTGCCGGCGACCCGGGCGATCCCGCCGGCGACGTCCACGGCCAGTGAACCGAGCCGGTAGGCGCCGTCGGCCATGCCGGCGGCGGCCATCGCGTCGGTGACCAGGGCGATCCGGTCGGGGCCGATGTTGGCGGTGACGTTCCGGTAGAGGGCGGGGTGCAGGTGCACCCCGTCGGTGATCATCTCGACGGTGACCCGGGGGTCCTCGAGCAGCGCGATGACCGGGCCGGGCTCGCGGTGGTGCACCGGCCGCATCGCGTTGAACAGGTGGGTGGCCACGGTGGCGCCGGCGTCGATGGCGGCGCGAGCCTGGTCGTAGGTGGCGTCGGTGTGGCCGACCGCGGCGACGGCGCCGGCCTCGACAACGCGTCGGACCGCGGTCAGGCCGCCGGCCCGTTCCGGGGCCAGAGTGACCATGCGGATCGTTCCCTGCCCGGCGGCGAGCACCCGGTCGAGTTCGTCCGGGTCGGGGTCGCGCAACGCGGATTGGTCGTGGGCGCCGCACCGGTGCTGCGACAGCCACGGCCCTTCCAGGTGGATGCCGGCGACCAGGCCGTCGGTCACCTGTTCGGCCAGCACGCCGACCTGCCGCAGCAGCTCGGTGGGGTGGGCGGTGACCAGGGACGCGATCATCGTGGTGGTGCCGTGCCGGCGGTGCAGCTCGACCGCCGCCCTGGTCGCCGCCACCGTGGCCTCGGGGAAGGCGCCGCCCCCGCCGCCGTGCACGTGCATGTCGACGAACCCGGGAACGGCGGTCACCGGACCCAGTTCGTGGTCGGCGGGGCGGGGCGGCGTCCCGGCGCCGACCGACCGGATCCGGTCGTCGACGATGTCGATCCAGCCGGGCCGCAGCAGTTCCGCTCCGGTGGCGATGGTGTCGGCTGTGATCAACATCCCGGGTTTCCTCACTCGATGCTGATCACTGCCCGCGGCCCGGCGGCGACGGGCCGGGACGCACTGACGGAGAACATGATCAACCGGGGGTCAGATGGCCTGCCAGGCCGGCTTGCCCTGGTAGGTCTGCCGGTAGTAGTCGGCCAGTTGCAGCCGGCTCGCGGCGGCGTCGTCCAACAGCACGGTGGTGTGCGGGTGGTGTTGCAGGATGGTGCCCGGCCACATCGCGCTGACCGGGCCCTCGACCATCTGGTGCACCGCCTCGGCCTTCTGCGTCCCGGTGGCGACCAGGACGATGTGCCGGGCGGACATGATGGTGCCCAGGCCCTGGGTCAGGCAGTGGGTCGGCACCGCATCCACGTTCCCGCCGAAGAACCGGGCGTTGTCGACCCTGGTTTGCCGGGTGAGGGTCTTGACCCGGGTGCGGGAGGCCAGCGACGAGCCGGGCTCGTTGAATCCGATGTGCCCGACGGTGCCGATCCCGAGGATCTGCAGGTCGACCCCGCCCGCCGCGGTGATGGCCGCCTCGTACGACTGGCAGAAGGCCGGGATGTCGGCGGCCAGCCCGTCGGGCCCGTGGACGGCGCCGGGGGCGAAGTCGACCCGGTCGACGAAGTCCTTGTGGATCACGTTCCGGTAGGTCTCGGGATGGTCGGCGGGCAGGCCGACGTACTCGTCCAGGGTGAACCCGCGGGCCTGCGCGAAGCTCACCCGGCCGGCGGCGACGCGGGCGGTCAGGGTGTCGTAGATGGCCAGCGGGGAGGACCCGGTGGCCAGGCCCAGCACCGCGTCCGGTTTGCGCTGCAACAGGTTCGTGATCGCGTCGGCGGCCAGGCTGCCGATCGCCTCGTTGTCCGGGAGAATCACGATCTCCATTGCTTCCTCCAGGTGTTATCGAACGTGGTTGTGGTTGACCACTTGTCGGCGGCGCCGCCGGATCGCGTGTTCCGCGACGCCGCGCAACCCCGGGTCAGTTGGTCACGACGAACAGTCCTTGCATGGGCAGCAGCTGGCCGCCGGAGGTGACCACGTCCTCCAGGACGATGTCCTGCGGCTTCTTGTCCATGACCACGACCGGGACGATCGGGTTGCGGCCGGCAGCGACGACCGCCGGCACGTCGTAGGTGATGATCGGCTGGCCGGCCTGGACCTTGTCGCCCTGCTTGACCAGCGGGGTGAAGCCCTCACCCTTGAGCTGCACGGTGTCCAGGCCCAGATGGACCAGCACACCGACGTTGTCCGGGCTGACGATGATGTATGCGTGCGGCAGCATCTGCAGCACGGTCCCGCTGATCGGCGCGACCGCGTAGAGGACCTGGTGGGGCGGGTCGATGGCGGCGCCGTGACCGACGATGCCCTGCGCGAACGTCGGGTCCGGCACCTGCTGGACCGGCACCGCCCGGCCGGCGACCGGGGCGAGAACCGCGGTGGTGCCTCCGCTTTCCACCGGCGCGCTCGCGGCCGGCGGGGCCGGAGCCGGCTCCGGCTCGGGCGCGGGCTCATCAGGAACATGCTCCGGGGCCGGGCCGGCGAGGGCGTCGTTGATCTGCCCCTTGAGCATCTCGGCCTGGGTGCCGAAGATGGCCTGCACATTGTTGCCGACCTCGATGACGCCGGCCGCGCCCAGCGCCTTGAGCCGGGCCTTGTTGACCTTGTCCTTGTCCGCGACCTCCATCCGCAGCCGGGTGATGCAGGCGTCCACGTTGACCAGGTTCTCCCGACCGCCGAACGCGGCGATCAGCTGCTCGGCCTTGGTGGCGGCCCTGGTGGCCACCGCGGTGGCGGTGCCACCGGCCGCGCCGCCACCGGCCACCCCGGAGGGCTCGTCGGTCAGGTTGGCGGCCTGCTCGGCCTCGAACTCTTCATCCGGCTCCCGGCCGGGGGTGCGCAGGTTCCACCACTTGATCACCAGACGGAACAGCAGGTAGTACAAGATGAAGAAGCCGATGCCCATCACGATGAGCAGCGGGACGTTCTTGGCCGCGGGGGCGGTGCCGTACAGCAGCAGGTCGATCAGGCCGGCGGAGAACGAGAACCCGAGGTGGATGTCCAGCAGGTACGCGATGGCCAGGGACAGGCCGGTGAGCACCGCGTGCACCAGGTACAGCGGGAACGCCACGAACATGAAAGCGAACTCCAGCGGCTCGGTGACGCCGGTGAGGAACGCGGTCAGCCCGGCCGCCCCCAGGATGCCGAACGCCACCTTTCGCTGCTTGGGGTTGGCCACGTGGATCATAGCCAGGGCGGCGGCCGGCAGGCCGAACATCAGGATCGGGTAGAAGCCGGAGGTCAGCAGGCCCGCGGTGGTGTCACCTTGGGCGAACCGGGTGAGCTCACCGGTGTAGACCGCACCGTCGGGGGCCTGGTAGTCGCCGTAGATGAACCAGATGTAGGTGTTCAGGATGTGGTGCAGGCCGATCGGGATCAGCATCCGGTTGGCGAAACCGTAGGTGAACGCGCCGAAGGCCCCGGCGCCGCCGATGAACTGGCCGACAGAGGTAAGGCCGGCGTCGAAGATCGGGTAGAAGTAGCTCAGGGCGAAGCCCATGAGCAGGCAGGCGACCGACACCACGATCGGCACGAACCGGCGCCCGCCGAAGAAGCCGAGATAGGCGGGGAGCTGGATGGTGTGGTACTTGTCGAACAGCCAGGCGGTGACCAGGCCGACCAGGATGCCGGCGAACACGCTGTAGTTGATCTGGGCCTGCGCGCCGGCCTGATCCACCTCGCCTTCCAGCACGATCGGCGACATGGTCTTGAAGACCGCCGCGATCACGAGATATCCGGCCGCGGCGGCGAGCGCGGTGGACCCGTCGGCCTTCTTGGCGAAACCGATGGCCACGCCGATCGCGAACAGCAGCGGCAGGTTCGCGAACACCGCGCCGCCGGCCGCGCTCATCGCGTCGAAGAACGGGCCGATGACCGGAGTGTCGATCCCGCCGAGCAGGTCGTCCTGGCCGAGCCGCAGCAGGATCCCGGCGGCGGGCAGCAGGGCGATGGGCAGCATCAGGCTCTTGCCCAGGCGCTGCAGCTGCGCGAACCCGGGAAT
>DATDBV010000194.1:0-6077 GCA_036524715.1 Nakamurella sp.
CTTGCCGGTCTCGCGGAGCGTGCGGATCGCCGTGTCCAGCGAGACGTGGTGCGCGCCGTCGCCGCGGACTGACATCCGGGCGGCGGTCACCGCCTTCACCGAGGCCACCGCGTTGCGTTCGATGCACGGGATCTGCACCAGCCCGCCGACCGGGTCGCAGGTGAGGCCGAGGTTGTGCTCGATGCCGATCTCGGCGGCGTTCTCCACCTGTTGCGCCGTCCCGCCGAGCACCTCCGCGAGCCCGCCGGCGGCCATCGCGCAGGCGGATCCGACCTCGCCCTGGCAGCCCACCTCGGCGCCGGAGATCGACGCGTTCAGCTTGATCAGCATGCCGATCGCCGCGGCGGTGAGCAGGAACCGCACGACCCCGTCGCCGTCGGCGCCGGGCACGAACCTCGTGTAGTAGTGCAGCACGGCGGGGATGATCCCGGCCGCGCCGTTGGTGGGTGCGGTGACGATCCGGCCGCCGGCCGCGTTCTCCTCGTTCACTGCCAGCGCCCACAGGGTGATCCACTCCATCGCCAGCAGCGGGTCGGCGGTGTCGCCGGCGGCGGCCTCCTGGTCGAGCGTGCCCCGCAGCGCGGCGGCCCGCCGGCGGACCCGCAGGCCGCCGGGCAGGACACCGTCGGTGGCGCAACCATTCTCCACGCAGCCTTGCATGACCGCCCAGATGTCCAGCAACTCGGCCCGGACCTGCTCGACGGGCCGGCGGACCGCCTCGTTGGCCAGCATGATCTGCCAGATCGCCAGGCCGGTATCCGCGCACAGGCCCAACAACTCGTCCCCCGAACGGAACGGATAGGGGACTGCGGTGGTGTCCGGGACGACGTGCGGTCCGCCGGCGTCATCCTCGAGCACGAAACCACCGCCGATCGAGTAGTACTCGCGGACGATCAACTCGATGCCGTCGGAATCCAGTGCGGTGAAGAGCATTCCGTTACTGTGCCCGGGGAGTTGACGCCGCCGGTGCAGGATCACGTCCAGGTCCGGGTCGAACGCGATCCTCCGCCGGCCGTCGAGGTCGAGGCGGTGGGTCTCCCGGCTGTCGCGCAGGACGGTGCCGGCCAGCGCGGGATCCACGGTCTCGGGCTGGTGGCCGAGCAGTCCGAGCACCACCGCGGGCACGCTGCCGTGGCCGTGCCCGGTCGCCCCGAGCGAGCCGAACAGTTCCACCCGGACGCGGGCCACTCGGTCGAGCTGACCGGCCCGGGTCAGCGACCGGACGAACTTCCCGGCCGCCCGCATCGGGCCGACGGTGTGTGAGCTGGACGGCCCGATGCCGACCGAGAACAGGTCGAAGACGCTGATGGTCATGAGCCGGCGGGATTGTCGGATCGGTCTGCGGTGAGCACTGCCCCGCCGGCCGCGACGGATGACGCCCCGGTGTGCGCGCTGCGCAGGGCGGCCAGCTCGAGGACCCGCTTGCGGACCAGCAGCCAGCCGACGACCAGGAAGGGGATCACCAGGAAGAAGGAGGCGACGGTGTACGTGCCGACCGGGTAGTCCAGGGCGATCAGCACGACCACCCCGAGCAGGAACACCAGGGTGATCAGGCCGCTGTAGGGTGCGCCGAACAGCCGGAACGAGGGGCGTTCCAGCTTGCCCTGACGGGACCACTGCCACAGCCGCAACTGGCAGATGATGATCGTCGCCCAGGCGACGATCAGGCAGATCGAGGCGAGGTTGAGCACGATCTCGAAGGCCTGCTCCGGGACCACCGCGTTGAGGCCCACCCCGATCAGCGCGACCACGCCGGTCAGTGCGATGCCGCCGAACGGGACACCGGCCTTGTTCATCCGGCCGGTGAACTTCGGCGCGCTGCCGGCGGCGGCCAGCGAGCGGACGATTCGCCCGGTGGAGTACATCCCGGCGTTCAGCGACGACAGGGCCGCGGTCAACACCACCAGGTTCATGATGGCGTCCATGCCCTGCACGCCGATCGATCCGAAGAAGGTGACGAACGGGCTCTCGTTGGCGTGATACGCGGTGTAGGGCAGCAGGAGTGAGAGCAGCAGGATGGATCCGATGTAGAAGACGACGATCCGGACGACGACGGAGTTGATCGCCCGCGGCATCACCTTCTTCACGTCCTTGGTCTCGCCGGAGGCCGTGCCGATCAGCTCGATCGATCCGTAGGCGAAGATGACGCCCTGGACGACCAGCAGCAGGGGCAGCATGCCGTTGGGGAACCAGCCACCGTTGTCCGAGATCAGTGAGAAGCCAACCGTCTGACCCTCGATGGGGCTGCCGAAGATGACGAAGTAGGTGCCCAGCAGCAGGAACGAGACCAGGGCCACGACCTTGATCAGCGCGAACCAGAACTCCATCTCACCGAAAACCTTCACCGAGATCAGGTTCATCGCGACCACCAGCGCCAGCGCGACCAGCGCCCAGGTCCATTGGGGTACCGCGCCCATGACCGGGATGTATTTCTTGAAGAAGTTCATGTAGAGCGCGATCGCGGTGGTGTCGACGATGGCGATCACCACCCAGTTCAGCCAGTACAACCAGCCGACGGTGAAAGCGGCCTTCTCGCCGAAGAACTCGCGGGCGTAGGACACGAAGGAGCCCGACGACGGCCGGTGCATGACGAGCTCGCCCAGGGCCCGCAGGATGAGGAAGGCGAAGAATCCGCAGACCGCGTAGGCGACGAGCAGGCCGGGACCGACGGTGCTCAGCCGGCCGCCGGCACCCAGGAACAGGCCGGTGCCGATGGCCCCGCCGATCGCGATCATCTGGATCTGACGGCGGGACAGACCCTTGTGGTAACCGGCGTCCTCGACCTGGAACTCCTCGAGCATGACGGGATCGTTGGCCTGTGGATGGTTGACGTGGTCGGTGACGGTTCGGGCGTCTTCGGCCGAATCGAGTTTCATGGCATGGCCTTTCGGTGGGGCAGGAGGGCGGGACGGCGAGGTGTGGATTGGTTCGGCAGCGGCCGGTCCGGTCAGGTGGCAGCGGCCCGGGACGCCGCGAAGGCGGCCACGCAGCGTTCGATCTGCTCCGGCGTGTGCGCGGCCGACAGCTGCACCCGGATCCGCGCCGCCCCCCGCGGCACCACCGGGAAGCTGAACGCCGTGACATACACTCCGCGGCGCTGCATCTCGTCGGCGATCCGGGAGGTGAGCGCGGCGTCGCCGAACATCACCGGCACGATCGGGTGCTCGCCGGGCAGGAGCTCGAACCCTTCCGCCGTCATCAGCGAGCGGAACAGCGCGGCGTTCGCCCGCAGGCGCTCCCGGGGTTCGCCCGAGGCGCTCAGCAGGTCTAGGGCGGCCAGCGTGCCGGCCACGATCGCCGGTGCCAGGGTGTTGGAGAACAGGTAGGGCCGGGACAGCTGGCGCAGCAGGTCGACGATCTCGCGGTGCGCCGCGACGTATCCGCCGGAGGCACCGCCGAGGGCCTTGCCGAATGTTCCGGTGTAGATGTCGACGCGCCCCTGCACGCCGCACAGCTCGGGCGTGCCGCGGCCGTGCGCGCCGATGAAGCCGACGGCGTGGGAATCGTCGACGAACACCAGCGCCTCGTATCGGTCGGCCAGGTCGCAGATCTCGGCCAGCGGCGCGATGTACCCGTCCATCGAGAAGACGCCGTCGGTGACGATGACGCGGAACCGGGCGTCCGCGGTGGATCGCAGCTGCTCCTCCAGATCGGCCATGTCCCGGTTGCGGTAGCGCAGACGACGCGCCTTCGACAGCCGGATGCCGTCGATGATGGAGGCGTGGTTGAGCGAATCGGAGATGATGGCGTCCTCCGCGCCGAACAGGGTCTCGAAGACACCACCGTTGGCGTCGAAGCACGACGAATACAGAATGGTGTCATCGGTGCCCAGGAATTCGGAGATGCGTCGCTCCAATTCCAGGTGCTGCTCCTGGGTGCCGCAGATGAAACGCACGCTGGCCAGGCCGTAGCCCCACTCGTCGATCGCGTGCTTGGCCGCCTCGGCCAGGCGCGGATCGTCGGCCAGGCCGAGATAGTTGTTCGCGCAGAAGTTGAGCACCTCGTCGCCGTCGGCCGTGATGGTGGCACCCTGCGGGCCGCGGATGCCGCGCTCCCGCTTGGTCAATCCGGCGGCCTGGATGCCGTCCAGTTCGCTCGCCAGATGCGACTTGAGATCCGCATACATCACAGTTCCGTCCAATCGAGGATGATCTTGCCAGTGCCGGCGGCGGCGGCCGCGGCGAATCCGTTTTCCCATTCGCGAGCCGGCAGGCAGTCGGAGATCACCGACGAGATCGACTCGCGCAGGGTCGAGCTGGTCTGCAGCATCGCGTCCATCGCGTTCCAGGTCTCGAACATCTGCCGCCCGTAGATCCCCTTGAGGGTCAACATGTGGGTGACGACCTTGCCCCAGTCGACGCTGAACGGGGTGGTCGGCAGCCCGAGGATGGCGACGCTGCCGCCGTGGTTCATGTTGTCGATCATTTCGGGGAGCGCGGCGGGGGCTCCGCTCATTTCGAAGCCGACGTCGAAGCCTTCGCGCAGGCCCAGTTTCGACTGCGCGTCGCGGATCGATCGGCTCGAGACGTCGACGACCTCGTCAGCGCCCATCTGCCGGGCCAGTTCCAGCCGTGGCCCGCTCACGTCGGTGCCGACGATGTAGCGCGCGCCCACGTGCCGGGCGATCGCGATGGCCATCAGGCCGATCGGCCCGCAGCCGCTGACCAGGACGTCCTCGCCGACCAGCGGGTAGGCCAGGGCAGTGTGCACGGCGTTGCCGAGAGGATCGAAGATGGCGCCGAGCTCCGGCGCGATGTCGGAGTGGTGCACCCAGACGTTGCCGGCCGGCAACGCCACGTACTCGGCGAACGCACCGTCCCGCTGCACGCCGAGACTGATTGTCCGGATGCACATCTGGCGCCGGCCGGCCCGGCAGTTGCGGCAGGTGCCGCAGACGATGTGACCTTCGCCGGACACCCGGTCACCCGTGGCGACGTCGCGGACGCCGGATCCGACCTCGACCACCTCGCCGTAGAATTCATGGCCCGGGACCAGTGGCGCCTCCACCGCCGAGGCCGCCCAGTCGTCCCACCGATGGATGTGCAGGTCCGTGCCGCAGATCCCGGTGCGCAGCACCCGGATGACGACCTCGCCCGGGGCGGCGATCGGATCGGGGCGGTCGATCAGGGCGAGCCCGGCGGCTGCTTCGTCTTTGAAGAGTGCTTTCATGCCAAGAAGTACAGCGAACCAAACCATGAAGAACAATATGCTCCTTCTTGCCCATTGCTTAAGCGGATGCTTCACGGTTACCGTGAGCCGGTGGAAGTGCATCAACTGCAGATCCTCCGCGAGCTGGGGGCGCTGGGCAGCGTCGCCGCCGTCGCCACGTTGTTCGACGTCACCCCGTCCGCGGTGTCGCAACAGCTGGCCGCCCTCCAACGGGGCTTCACCACCCCGCTGACCCAGAAGCAGGGCCGCACCCTGGTACTGACCGACGCCGGCCGGGTGCTCGCCGATGCCGGCGCCGAGGTGATCGAGGCCATCGCCGCCGCTCGCAGCGCCGTCGAGGAGTTCGAGCAGTCGGCCCGGGGGACGGTGACGGTGAGCGGCTTCCACAGCGCCGGTCAGGCGCTGTTCGGGTCGCTGCTGACGGAGTTGGGCAAGCGGGCGATCTCGCCCCAGGTGCGCTTCACCGACGAGGACGTCGCCCAGGACGACTTTCCCGCGCTCACCGGCCGCTACGACCTGGTGATCGCCCACCGCAGCCAGCACAGCCCGACCTGGCCGACCACCGGACTGCGCAGCATCAACCTCGCGCAGGAGCCGCTCGATCTGGTCCTGTCGGCCACCCACGAGCTCGCCGACCGGCCGGCACTGTCCCCGCAGCAGGTCGCCGGCCAGCAATGGGTGATCAGCCGGGGCGGCTACTCGCCGGACGACCTGCTCGGGGCGATCGCGGCGGTGGCCAATCGGAACATCGACATCGTCCACCGCATCAACGATTACGGCGCCGTCGCCGCCGTGGTCGCCGCCAGCCGGGCCGTCGGCGTCGTGCCCCGCTACACCTCGATCGCGGTGCGCAACGACAACGTCGTGCTCCGCCCGCTGACCGGGATCAGCGCGAGCCGCAGCATCGA
>DATDBV010000195.1:0-5366 GCA_036524715.1 Nakamurella sp.
GTGACGAACTTCAGGTCACCGAGCAGCGGCACGGTCGCCTTGAGGATGGTGGACTGCAGCGCGGCGCCGCCGGCGATCACCCCGTAGACCGCGGTCGCCGAGGAGATGAACAGCCCGGTGCCCATCAGGATGCCGGGATCCCAGGGGGCGGCCTCGCCGAGTTCGAAGGCGCCACCGGCGATGTACCGCAGGGCCAGGGCCAGGCCGACGATCAGACCGGCGGCAAAGCCGCCGCCGGGCGCGTCGTGGCCGACGAACAGCACGTACACGGAGAACACCACGATGACGTGGAAGATCATCCGGGTGACCACCTCGAGCAGCAGCGACCGCCGGGGCATCCAGTTCGTGGCCAGCCACGGGGACGGCTCGCGCGGCCGGCTCACGGTCGCCGCCGCCGGCCGGCGCGGCGCCCGGCCGGTGCGGCGGACCAGGAAGATCATCGACGCGACGCCGGTGGCCGCGGCGATCAGCACGGTGATCTCGCCGTAGGTGTCCCAGGCCCGGACGTCGACCAGGATCACGTTGACGATGTTGTGTCCGCCGCCGAACTCGACGACCGGCCCGGCCAGTTCGTCCGATACCGGGGCGGCCACCCTGGTGCCGGGGATCACCAGCGCGAGGCCGGTCATCAATGCACCGGCGGCCACCGCGATCACCGCCCGGAAGCCGTTGCCACGGTGATTGGCGTACAGCACGTCGTCGGGCAGCCGGGTGAGCACCAGCAGGGCGGCGACCAGGGTGATCGTCTCCACCAGGATCTGGGTGAGGGCCAGGTCGGGGGCGCCGCGCAGGATGAACAGCACCGCCACCGAGTACCCGACGCCGCCGACCATCAGCACCGCGGGCAGGGCCTTGCGGGCCCGCAGGGTGGCGGTCGCGACGGCCAGGATGACCGCGCAGATCACCAGGGTGCCCGGCTGGCCCACCACCTCGACGTCCTTGGGACCGACCCCGGAGGTGAGCAGCATGGTGCCGGGGAACAGCACCAGCACCAGCAGGATCGCGCCCAGCGACACCGGCAGCGATCCGCGCTGGGTGGCGTTGGTGACCCCGTCCGCGACGAGGTCGACGCCCCTGATGCCGATCCGGTAGGCGATGCCGGGTTCGGCGCCGGGCCTGGCGATCCGCTCGCGACGCCGTTCGGCCGCACGCTGGCCGGCGAACACCGCGGCGCCGATCAGCCAGCCCGCGGCGGACAGGGCCAGTGGGACGGACCAGCCGTGCCAGAGTGCCATCGCCCCGGGGTGGGTGGGCCCGGCGGTCTGCGCGTAGGACTGGAGCAGCGGTTCGAGCAGGCCGGGGGCGACGCCCAGGACCAGGCCGATGGCGACCATCACCACGGTGGGGCCAACCATGAACGCGCTGGCCGGCCCGGGTTCGGCGGCCGGCACGTCCGGCTTGGTGGCGAAGGCGCCCCAGATGAACCTGGCGCTGTAGGCGACGGTGATCGCCGAGCCGAAGGCCATCACGGTGACGGCGACCAGGCCGCCGGTGCCGCCCTCGAGCAGGCCTGCGTAGTCGGCCTCCTTGGCGGCGAAGCCGAGCATCGGCGGGATCCCGGCCATGCTGATCGCGCTGAGCACCGCCAGCGTCGCGAGCAGCGGCATCCTGCGGCCCAGACCCGAGAGTTTGGTCAGATCCCGGGTGCCGGTGGAGGTGTCGATGACGCCGACGGCGAAGAACAGCGGCGCCTTGAACGTGGCGTGCGCGATCAGCATCGCCAGCCCGCCCAGCAGCGCGTCCGGGTTGCCGGCGCCGATCACCAGCGTCATCAGCCCGAGTTGGGAGACTGTGCCGTAGGCGAGCAGCAACTTGAGGTCGCGCTGCCGCAGGGCGAGCACCGCACCGAACAGCATGGTCGCGCCGCCCAGGGTGATCAGCAGCGGCTGCCAGATGCCCAACGCGGCGAACGCGGGGGCCAGCCGCAGGAACAGGTAGATGCCGGCCTTCACCATCGTCGCCGCGTGCAGGTAGGCGCTGGCCGGGGTGGGCGCCGCCATCGCGCCGGGCAGCCAGAACTGGAACGGCACGATGGCCGACTTGCTGATGCCGCCGACGATGAGCAGCACGACCGACGTGGTGATCAGCGGGCCGGACGGCGGGTCGGCCAGGATCTCCGAGATGGTGAAGGTGCCGGCCAGCACGCCCAGCATCACCGCGCCGATGAGCATGACCAACCCGCCCGCGGTGGTCACCATCAACGCCTGGGAGGCCGCCATCCGGGACGACTTCTTGCCCGCCCGGTGCGCGATGAGCAGGTACGACAGGATGCCGGTGAGCTCCCAGAAGATCACCAGCAGGATCAGGTTGTCCGCCCAGACCAGGCCGAGCATCGCGCCGGCGAAGGCGACCAGCGAGCCGCCGTACTTGGCCAGGCCGTCGTCGTCCGGAGGGAAGTAACGGGCCGAATAGAGCAGCACCAGCATCCCGATGAAGGCGATGATCAGCGTCAACGCCATCGCCAACGCGTCCATCCGCAGGTCGATGGCCAGGTCGATGGCCGGCACCCACTGGGTGTGCGAGGTGAGCGCGCCGCCGTCCATCACCGACGGGAGCATGGCCGCCGCCCAAGCGGTGGTCACCCCCGGGAGGACGGCCAGGATGACCAGCGCGCCCCGGCCGAAGTGCCTGGCCAGGGTGGGGGCGAGAAGCGCCACCGCCAGGTAGGCGGCCAGCATCAGCGGCGCGAACGCGAACAGATCGCTGCTCATCCGGACGGCCCCCACTGCGTCGGTTCGCCGCCACGGTGGGGCGGGTCGGACAGGCGCACGGGTCTCCCGGGAGGTTGGTGGATGGTTTGCGGTCCGGAGGTATCCACCCTACCGAGTGGCTGTGACACTCCCGTGTCGCGAGGACGGCGGGCCCGTGCGTCAGAGCATCGCGCGGGTGCGGGAGGCGTCGGTCTCCAGCTCGGCGAACACCCCGCGGATGGCGTCCAGCGAGTCGTTGACGCCGGCCGCCCGGCTCGACGCATCGGTGTCCATGCCGACCAGCCCGGCCGTCGTGGAGAGCTCGATCAACTTGGCGTACAACTCGCCGACCTCGCCGACCGCGTCGTGCAGCTTGGTCAGCAACTGCCCGCGGCGGTCGCCGATCCGCTGCACGGTGTCCCGCACCTGCGCCGATCCCGGCAGTTGACGGGCCACCCCTTGCGTCCGGGTCAGCGCCTCGTCGACGGCGTCGACGGCCAGCGCCACGGTGCGGGCGACCCGCTCGGCCTCCACCGCCGCGTCCGCGGCCTCGCGGGCGGTCACCCCGACCGCCGGGGCCTGCGCGCCGGACGCCAGGTTGGCCAGGTCGGCCCGGTACCCCTGCAGGGTCTGCAGCATGTCGGCCTGCACGGTGCCCCGCCGCAGCGGCACCGGTGCCGGCTCGGCGGTGTCATCCTTGCGGACCGCCGCGCCGACTACCGCGGCCACTCCGAGCATCCCGACGCCGACCAGGCCGGCCGCGCCGAGCGGCAGCTGCAACGCCCATGCCGACCCGGCGCCGATGCCGGCCACCACCAGGCTCCATGGGTCGCGCAGCGAGCGCAGCGCGCGGGACGCGAATCCGGCCATCTTTCCGCGGTCCGATCAGAAGTTGGACAGCACGTCGGAGAACACCTTGTCGATGCTCGTCGGATTCCGCGCGTCGTAGGCGGCCGCCCGCGACGCCTCGGAGATCTCCTGCAGCGTGGCCAGGTCGGCGTCCGGGCCGTAGGCGATGGTGAACACCCGCACCCCGTTCTCCTGCGCGCTGGCCTCCAGTTCGCGCAGCAGGCCCGCCAGGTCGTTGTCGGTGTATTCGTTGCGGCCGTCGGTCAGCACGACCACGGCATTGATGGAGTCCGGATCCTGCTCGGCGTTCATCGCCTCGGCGGCGTTCCGGGTGGCGGCGTACAGCGGGGTGCCGTTGAGCGGGGTCAGGTCGGCGATGGCCTCGACGATCGGCTGCCGGGTCTGCGCCAGGGGGGCCACGTCGACCAGGTCGGCGGTGATGGTGTCCGGCGTCGGCAAGTCGGTGGTGAACGCCCACAGCCCCAGCTGATCGGTGTCGGACAGCTGGCTCAGCGCCGAGGTGGCCGCCTTCTTGGCCAGGTCCAGCTTCGACTCGCTGCCGTAGCCCGATTCGGCGGCCATCGACCCGGAGACGTCCATCACCACCAGCACCCGGGCCGGCTTGCGGACCTGCGTCCACAGGGCCCGGACGTCACTGAGCACCTGCGGACCCGGCGGGTTGAGGGTGATCTGCACGCCGTCGGCGATCAGGTACGGGCTGGATGTGATCGGGTCGCCGGGCTGCCCGTCCGCGGTGCGGAAGTTGGCGTCGGTGAATGCCTTCTGCTGCTCGGGCAAAAGCAGGAACTCCTGGAAATCCTGGGCACCGGCCTGCTTCTGGGCCGACGACCACGGCGCGTTCAGGATGACGAACGGGCTGTCGCTGTAGAGCGTGCCCTCCTTCGGGTAGACCGCCACCAGCGGCACCTTCGGCGGGACGTGCTGACCGAGCGTGGCCGGGTTGCCGCTGGGGTTGCCGGCGTTGTAGTCCAGGACGCTCTTCTCCTCCACCGCGACCGCGGACACGTAGCCCAGGGCGGCGCCGGAGTCGTCGGCGTGCTGCAGGTTGGTCAGGTAGGTCAGCGTGGTGTCGCCGTAATGGATGACCGAACTCTCCACGTCCTTGAGGTACTGCTGCACCTCCGGGCGTTGCAGCGCCGCCTCGGTCAGGTCGGAGGACGTGCCGGTGGCGGCGACCAGGGTGCCGATGGTGGCGGCCAGACCCGATGTCGACACGTTGGGGTTGGTCTTGCCGAGGGTGAAACGGCCCCACTCCGGGTGCCCTTTGGCCGCCCAGCCCTGCGGGTCCTTGGCCAGCGCGAGCACGTCGGACCAGCCGATCTCGGCGTCCGGCCAGCCCAGGGCCTTGGCCATCGGCTCTGGCATGGCCAGCACCAGCGGGTTCGAGGTGATCGACGACGTCGATGCTGTGGTCGACCCGGCGTCGGCCGGCAGGATGTTCGGCCGGTCCTTCGCGGTCAGGTCGCTGGCCAGCAGGCTCACCCAGGTGGAGGCGGCAGGCGTCCACACGTCAGGGGCCGGCCCGTCCAGGGACTCGTCCCAGCCCTGCGCCAGATGTGCCTCCGCGGTGCCGGAGGCGACCGAGTTGACCTGCATGTCGAAGCAGGCGCCGTCGACGGTGCGGCCGGACGTGTTGTAGTCGTTGGCGAGCTGCTGGAGCAGCGCCGCCTTCTCGCTGGACGCGGCGACGGTGACGGTGGTGCAGCCGTCGCGGGGCGGCTGGGCGGTCGCCGTCGTGTCCCCGGATCCGGTTGTCGAGGTGTCCTCGCGGGTGGTGAACCAGCGGATGCCGACGATCAGCAGCAC
>DATDBV010000196.1:0-8345 GCA_036524715.1 Nakamurella sp.
GTTGTAGAGGGTGGCGATCGGCGTCCCGGCGGCGTCGGTGACCGTGGTCCGCAGCGGGATGTCGGCGTTGAGCGGGTCCGCCTGGGCGTCGTCGATGGCCTCGGTCACCGTGTTGGACGCGATACCCATGCCAACGGAATAGGGAAGGAGAAGACCAGCCACCAGCACCCCGGCCAACAGGGTGCCGAGAATCAGACGCCCGAGGCCGCTCATCACACGCACCGAATCAGGCTACCGGCGCTGACGTGTGGGAAGGGTGATCCGAGGATCCTCGCCACACCGGCGTTGCCGGACGCAACCATCGGTCGGCACGCGCGTCCGAGCGGGCCCGTCGTGGGCCGGAAACCGAATCCGCGCTGTTCAGCCGACTTCAGGTGTTCAGCCGACGCGGGCGTCAGCTGCGGTCAGCCGCCGCCCGATCTCCCGTAGTGCGGGCAGGTCGTGCGCGTCCGAGGCCAGCGAGGGCACCTCAACCACCGGCAGGTCGGTGTGCACACGGTCGAACCGGGCCCGCATGTGCAGTTCGGCCGCGCGCACCTCCAACCGCTGCCGGTGGATGTCCAGCACCGCCGACGACAGCGGCGCGGATGCCGCCAACTTGGCCGCGGCGACCTGCGCGGTGCCCGTGGCCAGGTCGGCCAGCGGGGGATGCGTGCGGTTGAGCACCAGCCCGGCCAGCGGCATCCGCTCGGCGCGGAGTCGGTCGGTGAAGTAGGAGGCCTCCCGCAGCGCGTCGCCCTCACAGATGGACACCACGACGAACTTGGTGCCCGGCGCCCGCAGCAGCTCGTAGGTTGCCTGCGCCCGTTCCCGGAACCCGCCGAACATATCCTCGAACAACTGTACGAATTGGGCGGCATCGGCCAGCATCTGCCCGCCGAGGATTGTGGTGACCGCCTTGGAGAACAACGCGAAACCGGCCCCGACGATCTTCATCACGCCGCGGCTCGGGGTCGCCAGGAGCTTGATCATGCGGCCGTCCATGAACGAGGACAGGCGTTGCGGGGCGTCCAGGAAGTCCAGGGCGGACCGGCTGGGCGGGGTGTCGACGACGATGAGGTCGAACTGGTTCGTCGCCGCCAGGGTGGCCAGCTTCTCCATGGCCATGTACTCCTGCGTACCCGAGAAGGACGTCGAGATGACCTGGTAGAAGGGGTTGCTCAGGATCGCCTGGGCCCGTTCGGGGGTGGAGTGGTGGGCCACCATCTCGTCGAAGGTGCGGCGGGTGTCCAGCATCATCGCCCACAGCTGCCCGTCCGGGCCGGCCAGCGGCACGTCCACCCGGCGGGGGTCGTTGTCGAGCTCGTCCAGACCCAGCGACTGGGCCAACCGCTTGGCCGGATCGATGGTCAGCACGGCGACGTTGCGGCCGGCGTCGGCCGCCCACAGCGCCATGGCCGCGGCCGTGGTGGTCTTCCCGACCCCACCGGAGCCGCAGGTCACCACGATGGCGGTGCGCCTGTCGGTCAGCAGCGGGGCCAGGTCCAGAGGGGGATTGGTCGACGTCGGGGCGCGGTCGGGCATCAGTGGACGCCCTGCTCGGCCAGCCGGTCCGCCAGCTCGTAGACCCCGCCGAGGTCGCCGCCCTCGACCAGCCGCGGCAGCTCCAACATCGGCAGTCCGGCGGCCGTCAGCTCCTGGCGGCACAGCTGCTCGTCCAGCACCCGGATGGCGTGCTCCGCGGCCTGCTCCCGTAGACCGTCGAGCAGGGCCGGGGTGGGATCGATGCCGGCGGCCCGCAGCCCGTCGGCCAACCCGCCGATGTCCAGGGCCCCCTGTGACGCAGGGACCAGGGCGTCCTGGGGGAGCTGCAGCTGGGTGGCGGCGTTGACGATGATCGCCCCGACCGGCAGGTGCGTGGCCCGCAGCTGGTGGATCGCCTCGAGCGTCTCGGTCACCGGCATGTCCTCCAACAGGGTCACCAGGTGGACGACGGTGTCGGGCGAGTGCAGCAGCCGGACGACGCCCTCGGCCTGGCTGTGGATCGGACCGCGTTTGGCCAGCCCGGACATCGCCTCGGTGACGCCCAGGAACGTCACAACGCGCCCGGTCGGCGGGGCGTCCAGCACCACCTCGTCGTACACCGGCCGATTGTCCGAGCCCTTCCGGGTCACGGTTTCCTTGACCTTGCCGGTGAGTAGCACGTCCCGCAGACCCGGGGCGAGGGTGGTGGCGAACTCGACCGCGCCCATCCTTTTGAGGCTGCGACCGGCAAAGCCGAGGTTGTAGAACATCGCGAAGTACTCGAGCAGGGCGGCCTCGACGTCGACGGCCAGGGCGCGGACCTCACCGCCGCCGGTGGCGACCGCCACCTTTTTCTCCTGGTACGGCAGCGGGGGCACGTCGAACAGCCGGGCGATGCCCTGGCGCTCCTCCACCTCGACCAGCAGGACGCGGCGGCCGTTGGTGGCCAGGGCCAGGGCCAGGGCCGCGGCCACGGTGGTCTTGCCGGTGCCGCCCTTGCCGGTGATCACGTGCAGCCGGGCGCGCCGGCAGGCGCTGGTCCACGGTCCTTCCTCGACGACGGAGGCCACGGTGTCCGCGGTCGGGTCGCCCGTCGTCATGCCGACCCCACGACGGCAACGGGCACCGGTGCGCCCTCCTCGAGGGTGCGTCCGACGGTGCAATAGCGGTGCACGGCCCGGCTGACCACGGTCCGCAACTGGTCCTGCGCCCGCGGATCCAGGCCGGACAGGTCCACGGTGATGGTCGAGGCCAGGAGGGTGAACCGCCGGTCGGCCGGGTCGTGACGGCCGGCAACGGCGACCCGCACCTCGGCGTCCGGGCCGAGCCGGCGGGTGAGCACATGGTCCGCGGACAGTCCCGCGCAGCCGCCCAGGGCGATCCGCAGCAGCTCGGTGGGGGAGTAGCAGCCGTCGGCACCGGCCATGCCGATCGGGATGGCGCCAGCTCGGCCGTTGTGTCCGGAGTAGCGCTCCGGGCCGGTCCGGTCCACCCACACCCGTCGGTCGTCGCCGGTCGCGGGCTGGGCCACCGGGGAGGCGGGGTGAGGATCGGCCATCCCCCGATCCTGCCAGGGTCGGCCGTCCGCCGGCTCGGGGACCGGGCGGGCGGGCTCAGTCGAGCGTGAGCCGGTCGGCGAGTTCCCGCTCGTCGGAATCGAGCGTGCCCGGGCCGGCCGACAGCACGATCCAGGTCACGATGACGCCGTCCGAGTCTCGCACCTGCTGCCGGGCCAGGGCGTCCTCGATTCGTCGGCGCACCTCGCCTTCCCGACCGGGTTCCGTCGCGAACACCGTTCTGATCCGCAGGCGGTCACCCGCCCGGCTCGTGGCCGTGTGATGGGCGGCGAGCGGACAGGGCGGCGGATGCTCCCACGACCCGCAGAGGGCGAGCGTGATGGCGCCACCCGGACCCCGGTCGTCGCCGGGCCCGATCAGCAGCGCCTCGTGCACGAACCCTTGCCGATCCATACCCCGAGTATGGCCAGACTGGGGCCATGCGCGTCACCATCTGCCTCGGGCTCGCCGTCGGCACGCTGACCGCGGCAAACGTGCTGAGCCACCGGCTGGTGCCGCGAGCCGCGCCGGCGATCGCCGCCGCCCAGGTCGGCGTCCTGGCCGCGATCGCCCGGGCGGGTGGCCGCACGCCGGCCGACCTGGGCCTGGCCGCGGTCGCCGGGCCCGCCGGGTTGCGTTGGGGGATCGGGGCGGCAGCGGCGGTGGCCGGCGGATACGGCGCGGCCCTGACGGTGCCCGCGGTGCGCGGCGTGATCGTCGGTTCCGGCGTGCCGCCGGCGCGGGCCGCGCGCCAGGCGGCCCTGACGATCCCGCTGACCACGGTCCTGCCGGAGGAGTTCGCGTTCCGCGGTGTCTTGTTCGGGTTGCTCGGCGGCGACCGGCGCGCGGCGATCGCCTCGTCCGCACTGTTCGGGCTGTGGCACCTGCTGCCCGCGCTGGGTGACGGGCCGGCCAACGCGACGGTGAGCGGCATCGTGGGTGACGGCCCCCGGGGCGTCGCCCTCCGGGCCGCCGGCACCGTCCTCGCCACCGCGGTGGGTGGGCTGCTGATGGCCGAAGTGCGCCTGCGCAGCGGCAGCCTGCTCGCGCCGGTCCTGCTGCACTGGACGGTCAACGGCGTCGGCGAGCTGATCGCCGCCGCTGTCCGCCCGGATTGATCCCGGATTGATTCAGTCGGCCATGGCCATGATCAGGATGGCGACCAGGGGCCCGACGACCAGGATGCCGCCCACCCACAGCGGCAGCAGCAGCGCCGCCACGAACCCCACCGGGATAACCAGCGCGGCCGGTAGCGCACGCCTGGTCGCCATGGCCAGCGTCCAGCCCGGCCGGTCGCGCAGCACGTCGTACCAGAGCAGCACCAGCACGGCCAGCAGTATCGCGGCGAGGACCGCGACCGCCCAGTGCCACCCATCGACGACCACGGCGACAGGATAGGACGTGGCGCCGGAACGGGGGCGGGGTCGTCGGCTGGGGCGGACCTGCCGGTCGAGGCTCGGCGCGGTCACTAGAGTCAGGGCCATGTCAACTCCCGCGGCCGGCCGCCGCACGTTCGAGTACGCCACCGTCCCGCTCATCACCCACGCCACCAAGGCGATCCTGGACACCTGGGGTGAGGACGGATGGGAGCTGGTGCAGGTGGTGCCGGGACCGAACCCGGAGCAGCTGGTGGCGTATCTCAAGCGCGAACGATCATGACCGCGAGCGACCGACTCGCCGAGCTGGGCATCACGTTGCCGCAGGTGGCGACGCCGGCCGGGGCTTACCTGCCGACGGCGCGGTCGGGGAACCTGCTGTTCACCGCGGGTCAGCTACCGTTCGTGGACGGGCGGCTGCCCGCGACCGGCAAGGTCGGTGCACAGGTGTCACCCGAGGATGCCAAGCAGTACGCGCGGCTCGCCGGGCTGAACATGCTGGCCGTCATCGACGCCGCGGTCGGGTTGGACGCCGTGGAGCGGGTCGTGAAGATCGTCGGCTTCGTCGCGTCCGCGGAAGGGTTCACCGGCCAGCCGGGCGTCGTCAACGGGGTGTCCGACCTGATGGCCGAAGTCTTCGGCGAGGCCGGGCGGCACGCGCGGTCGGCGGTCGGGGTGGCCGAGCTGCCCCTGGGCTCGCCGGTCGAGGTGGAGGCGATCGTCCAGGTCCGTTGAGCGCCATCAGTCGACCCGCGGAGGATCGGCAGGCCTCTGACCGGCGGAAGCTCCGCGCACCCTCAGGTGGTGGCGCGCGTTTCAGCGGCCGGCCGCGGCGAGATTGTCCGCGTGCGCATGCGCCATGCCCGGGTTGGCGAGCCGCGGGTCGGCCGGGTCGGCGCCCGCCAGCAGCGCGTCCAGGTAGGCCCGGTCGGCCCACCACCGCGCCTGCGCGGCGTCGGCGCCCAGGGCCACCCCGCCATGGCCCGGGATCAGCACGGACGCCTGCGCGACGAACGGTCTGAGCAGCTCCAGCCCCGCCGCGTAGGCCGCCGAGGTGGACTCCTCAAGCAGCGGAAGCTCGACGTCACTGAGCATGTCCCCGGCGATCAGTGCTCGCCGGGCCGGCAACCAGAGTGCGGTGTGCCCGGGTGAGTGCGCGTCATGGGTGAGCAGACGCACGGTCGGCCCCGGCCAGTCGAGCACTTGGCCGGCGGTGCCGGTGACCCGGCCGACCAGATCGCCCAGGTCGGCCGGCCAGTGCGGGCCCAGGCGCGCCACGATCCGATCCCGGTGCCGCGCGCAGCTGCGCGCCACCGCGGGTGCGGCGAGGCGGCGCGCCGGACCCAGGTCCGGATGCCACAGCAGGTGGTCGTGATGCGCGTGGGTGGCAAAGCCGATCACCACTTCGATCTCGGCCGCGGCCAGGTCGGCGGCGAGGCCGGCCAGCTCGTCGGGGTCCCAGGCGGGGTCGACCACCAGCGCTCGACCGTCGGCCACCACCACCGTGCTGGTGGTCGCTTGCCGCCGGCTGGTCAGCACCGCGACGCCGCCCGACCTGTCGTCGACGATCCACTGCCAGTGCCGAATCATCTCGTACCCCCGCGATCCCGGACGAACCCTATCCTCGGGCGGGGTCGGCCGGGTCCAGGTGTAGATCGCGACCCAGCCGATCAGCCGTCTCCGGCCACCGCGGGATCCGTCGGCTGCAGTTGGATGCGGTCTGCATCCAGCGCAGCGGAGTCGATCCCACATGGTGCCGTCGAGGCCGCCATCCGGGAAGTCGATCTCGCCCTCGTTCCAGTTGTCCGACTCGGGCCGGAGCAGCCAGGTGGCCTCGTTGCCGGGCGGCGGGTCCGATCGGAAGCGCACCGAACCGGCCATAGGCCACGGTGGCTCGGCCGATGGTAGGCAGAGCCGATCAGTCGAAAACAAAGTCGACCCGATATGTCCCATATGTTGCTGTTCGGCTCGTTTTCAACCTGATGGGACGGACCCGCCAGGGGCCGGCCCGCCGTTCAGTCGAACCCTCGGGAGTCCGAAATTTGCTGGGAGTTCCGTTTCGGTCGCCGGCGATCAGCCCGGCCCGCGCAAGCCGATCCGAGATCCGCACCAGCAGTCGAAGAACGCTGCTCACGTGGATCTCGGAGCGTTGCGTTCGGCGGTGAGGTGCCGAGCCGCCGGTCACCCTGAGGGGACGGCCCCCGCCGGGTGCCAGGAGTCCCCGCCTTCATCGTCACACTGATGATGCCGAGCGCGGCCTCGTTCGTCGCTCCCTCGTCGGCAGCTCGGATGACGGAACCCCGGCTCCTGTTCGTCATCCGCAGGAACGTCCAACACCCGCCGGGTCATTCGCTTTTCATGCCGAGGGGACGGACCCGCCAGGGGCCTACCCGCCGTTCAGTCGTACCTCTGGATGCCCGAAATGCGCCAAACGCGTACTTTGGACGAGCGCATTGACACTTGCGCTGATCGTAGACCCATTTCTGACGCCGTTTTGTCCGATTCAGTGGGTTCTTGATCAGCGCAACCCGCCGGGGCCGGCTGGCATCGACGAACCAGCCCGCACGGCCAGGTTCACCTTGAGGGACGGCCCCCGCCGGGCCGGCCTGCCGTTCAGTCGAACCCTCGGGAGTCCGAAATATGCTGGGAGTTCCGTTTCGGTTGCAGGTGATCCGCCCGGCCCTCGCAAGCCGATCCGAGATCCGCACCAGCAGTTTAAGAACGCTGCTCACGTGGATCTCGGAACGTCGCGTCGGGCGGCCAGGCGCCGAGCCGCCGGTCACCCTGACGGCCGGACACGCCGGGGTCGGCCCGCTGGTCAAACCCGGCTCCTTCGTCGCCGGGTGGCCGGCAGCGCCGTCCCCCGTGCTCAACGGCGGCCTCGCAAGCTCGGCCGACTACGTTGACACGGTGGCTGACAACACGCAGCACCCAGATCCGGTCGCCGGGGAGGCGATCCGGCCCGCCGCGACCGTGATGCTGGTGCGGGACGGCGCCGACGGGCTCGAGACATTCGTCCTGCGCCGGGTCCCGGCGATGGCCTTTGCCGCCGGCATGACCGTGTTTCCGGGCGGCGGCGTCGACCCGGCGGATCACGACCGGTCCGTCGGGTGGCTGGGTCCGGACCCGGTCTGGTGGGGCAGCGCCCTGGGCGATGAGCCGGAGCCGGCCAGGGCCCTGGTGGTGGCGGCGGTCCGGGAACTGTTCGAGGAGACCGGTGTGCTGCTGGCCGGGCGGGATCGGTCCGGCCCGGTCGCGGTACCCGATGACGCCAGCCGGGTCGCGGTGGTCGAGCGCCGGACCACCCTGGTTCAGGTGCTGGCCGGCGCGGGGCTGAGGCTTCGGACGGATCTGCTGCGGCCCTGGGCGAACTGGCTGACGCCGCCCGGGCAGGGTCGCCGGTACGACACGTTCTTCTTCGCCGCCGGGCTGCCCGCCGGTCAGCAGGCCCTGATGCTCACCACCGAGGCCGACCTGGGCGAGTGGCGCCGCCCGGCCGACCTGCTCGACGAATGGAAGGCCGGCGGCACCAAGCTCATGCCGCCGACCATCGCCATGCTCAGGGACCTGGCCGGTTTCGCGTCGGCCGGCGAGGTGCTCGGGGCGGCCCGGGTGGTCACCAAGATCCGGGTACGCCGTGCGGACGTGGCTCGTCTGGTCGCCGGCGACGGTCTGGAGGTCCCCCGATGACGTCCTTGATCCCGGTCACCGGCCAGGCCTCGTTCCGGCTCGCCCCCAACCCGGGGCCGATGACGCTGGACGGCACCAACAGCTACGTGCTCTCGGGCAACGGCGGACGCTCGTCGGTCATCGTGGATCCCGGCCCCAACGATGTCGGCCACCTGGATGCCCTGGCCGCGGTCGGCGACGTCGAGCTCATCCTGATCACCCACCGGCACCACGACCACACCGAGGGCGCGCCCGCGTTGGCGGCGGCCACCGGGGCGAC
>DATDBV010000197.1:0-7064 GCA_036524715.1 Nakamurella sp.
CAGGATGACCGCGATCGTCGACCGCCCGAGGCCGCGCAGGTGCGCGATCTCGGTCTCGCGTCGGACGATCGGGGTGAGCGGGTCGGCCAGGACGGCCGCCGAGGCGAGGCGGCGCAGGCGGGCCTCCTCCGTGGTCACCCATCCGGTCAGTGCCCGGCGGGCCCGCGCCTGCCACTGCTCGACCTGCCGTCGTTCGGCCAGGGCGTCAGGCACCACTCGCTTGCCGGCGTCGGTGGGAGTGGAGCAGCGGACGTCGGCGACGTCTTCGACGATGGGGTGATCCGGCTCATGGCCGACCGCCGAGACCACTGGCGTGCGGCATTTCACCACGGCGCGGCACAGCGCCTCGTCGGAGAACGGCAGCAGATCCTCCATGCTGCCGCCACCGCGGGCCAGCACGATGACGTCTACCTCGGGGTCGGCGTCCAGCCTGGCGATCGACTCGATCATCTGGGTGACGGCGGACACCCCCTGCACGGCCGGGTTCTCCACCCGGAACCGGACGGCCGGCCAGCGCGCTCGGGCGTTGGCCAGCACATCGGATTCGGCGGCGCTGGCCCGGCCGGTGATCAGGCCGACCACAGTGGGCAGGAACGGCAGCGAGCGCTTGCGCCGCGGGTCGGTGAGCCCCTCCGCGGCCAGCAGCCGGCGCAGCCGTTCCAGCCGGGCGAGCAGTTCGCCGATGCCGACCGGATGCACCTGGTCGACCTTGAACGACAGGGTGCCCCGCGCCGGGTAGAACTCGAACTTCCCGTGCACGACGACCCGCGACCCCTCCGACGGCGGCGGGGTCATCGCGGTGAGCAGGGTCCGCGAGCACACCACCTGCAAGGACATCGGCACCGACGGGTCGCGCAGGGTCAGGAACGACATCTGCGACCCGGAGCGCATGGTTACCTGGGCGATCTGGCCCTCCACCCAGGCGGCCGGCGCCCGGGCGATGTATTCGGTCATCCGTTGGGCCAGGGCGCGCACCGGCCAAGGGTTCTCCCGGGTGGTGTCGCCCGCCCTCTCCGGCACGGGCGGGCGGGATCCCGAGGCCGAGCGGGATCCGGGCGGCGGAGCGGTCGGCGTCATGCGGCCGGTCGAACGGCGCGGGGCCCGTCAGGCGAACCGGTCGACCGACCGGGCCGGCGTCGGACGGTCACGACTCCTGGGCGCCCAGGGTGACGAGGCGGTTGCTGAGCAGGGTGAGGAACGGCGCGCGGTTGTCGCCGGATTGCTCGTATCCCAGCAGCGTCGACACGTCATCGGCTGTCAGCTCCCGCAGGTGGCCTCTGACCTGGGCCAGCGTCATCCGGTCGTAGCCGGGCAGGGCGGCCGGCCCGTCGTCGGCGCCGGCCGGTTCGCCGCCGGCATCGACCGGTTCGCCGGCAACGACGGGCTCGTCGGCGGTGCTCGCGTCCGTCGACGGTGTGTCTGGGGGAGCGGTCGGTTCGCCGTCGGCGTCGGCGGTGCCCACGTCCGCCGACGACGCGTCTGCGGGAGCGGTCGGCGTAGGCGTTTCGAGGACCGCCTCGAGCACCTCGTCGGAGACCTCGGCGGCGGCCCCGGTTGCGGTGGTGTCGGAATCGGGCAGGGCGGTGGTATCCGGGGTGTGCCGGACGGTCTCGACCGACAAGTCCTGCTCGTCGGCCGGCGCCTGGGCCGTCGGCGCCGAGGTTTCGGCGGGCTTTGTCGGGTCGGGTGGTGGCTCCGGTGCCTTCGCCTCGGTCACCTCGGCCGGTGCTGCTGCGGGTGGTTCCGTCGCCCCCACTTCGGTTGGTGGCTCGGTCGGCTTGGCCGGCGCCGCGTCGGCGGGCCTGGCTTCGTCGGGCTTGGCCCGGGCCGGTCTCGTGCCGGTGGGCTTTGCGGTGGCCGATTTGGCCGGGGCCGCGTGCGGGTAGGGCCGCGCGGCCCTGGTCGACGCCGGCTGGGTGTCCTCATCGAACGTGGCCCAGCCCGGACTCTCCTCAGGCCGGCCGCCGACGAGAGGGCCGAGCAGCTCGTCACCCCGGACGGCCAGGGTGGTGATTTCCTGCTGCACCTTCATCGACAGCCGCATGGCGTTGCCGACCAGGGCGACCGGGATCGCCGGAATCTCCTCCGGGAGGGACCGGACCAGCGCGATACCGGTGGCGACGAGGCCGGCGGCGACCCGCACCGGCAGGGGCAGCGTGATGGCCATGGCTCCAGCCTGCCGTATCGGCGGCCGGTGGCGCACGCCGGTCCGCGAGGGCATGGCCGGTTGCGGCGACGCACCTACCATTGACCCATGACCCACGCGACCTCTCAGCCCGTCAAGCGTGTCCTGCTGGCCAGCCCCCGTGGGTACTGCGCGGGCGTGGATCGGGCGGTGGTCACCGTCGAGAAGGCGTTGGAGCAGTACGGGCCGCCGGTCTATGTCCGCAAGCAGATCGTGCACAACAAGCACGTGGTGGCGAACCTGGAAGCCCGCGGGGCGATCTTCGTGGACGAGACCGATGAGGTTCCCGAGGGTGAGCTGGTCGTTTTCTCCGCTCATGGGGTGTCGCCGGCCGTGCACGAGCAGGCCGCCCAGCGGCAGCTCCGGGTGATCGACGCGACCTGCCCGCTGGTCACCAAGGTGCACAAGGAGGCCCGCCGGTTCGCCGACGAGGACTACGACATCCTGCTGATCGGCCACCGCGGGCACGAAGAGGTGGAAGGCACCCAGGGGGAGGCGCCGGAGTCGATCCAGCTGATCAACGACGTCGCGGACGTGGACAGCGTCAGTGTGCGCGATCCGGAAAAGGTGATCTGGCTCTCCCAGACCACCCTGTCGGTCGACGAGACCCTGGACACAGTAGACCTGCTGCGCAAGCGGTTCCCGCTGATGTCCGCCCCACCCAGCGACGACATCTGCTACGCGACGCAGAACCGGCAGGAGGTCGTCAAGCAGATCGCCCCCGACTGCGACCTGGTGATCGTCGTCGGCTCGACGAACTCTTCCAACTCGGTGCGTCTGGTCGAGGTGGCCCTGGGCGCGGGCGCCACCGCCGCCTACCTTGTCGACGACGCCTCCGAGATCGACGACGCTTGGCTCGACGGGGTTGCGACGGTCGGGGTGACCAGCGGTGCATCGGTACCCGACGACCTGGTCAGCGGGGTGCTCGAACACCTGCAGGCCGGCGGGTTCCCGGAGGCCGAGGAGTTCACCGCGGCCACCGAAACACTGACGTTCTCCCTGCCCAAGGAGCTGCGCCGGCCGGCAACGCGCGAGCGAGTCTGACGCCGGTCGCGCAGCCGTCAGCTGTGCGCCGGGGGCGGGGTTCGCGGCGACTTGGAGCGCAAGGGCTGGGCGACGATGCGGATGAGTCCGATCAGCACGGCGGCAGCCGTGCCCATTGCCATGGTCGGGAAGGTTGCGATGATCCGCAGGGCGACGCTGTACAGCCCACCCAGGTCGGTGAACAGCAGTCCGCCGACCAACAGCCCGAAGACCAGAACTAGGGGGGGCTGCACCATCGCGGTGAAGATGGAGGCGCGCCGGACGATCAGCGCCGCACCCAGGACGCCCAGATAGAAGCCGATTCGCAGGCCCCAGGCCAGCGACCCGGAGGTCAACCCGTCGATGGCGGCTCCGGCCAGCGTGCAGACCAGCGCCAGGACGATCACGGCCCAGGACGGCCAGCCACGGACCGAGGACACCACGGAGGCGTCGGCCAATCGTGGGCGCAGCGCAGCATTCGTCGTCACCGGTCAACGGTAGCGTCCCGGCTGCGCAAAGGGGGGCTGTTCCCACGCGGGCCGTACGTCGACTCGGCGGCCTCACGCTGCACCGCGGCCGCAGCCGCGGCGTCGGTCGCCGCCTCCAGCGGATCAGCCGGACGGAAGGATGCCGACTCCTGGGGAATCAACGGTGCCGTGTCGACCTGGGCCGGCCTCGGCAGTTCCTCGCCCGTCACCCCCAGGTCGGCCAGTTTGCGGGCGGTCACCAGCACCCGCGATTCCAGTGAGCGCACGGTGCCGTTGTAGGAGCGGACCGCCTTGTCCAAGCTGGCACCGAGTGTCGACAGGTGGCTCGCGAGCACACCGAGGCGGTGATGCAGGTCGCGGCCCAACTCGTGGACCTGCGCCGCCGACGCGGACAGCCGCTCCTGCCGCCACACGTGGGCGACCGTGCGCAGCAGAGCAATCAGGGACGTCGGCGTGGCCATGACCACATTGCGTCCGAAGGCGTAGTCCGCCAGTCCCGGATCCGCCGACAGGGCCGCGTCCAGCAGCGGCTCACCCGGTACGAACAGCACGACGAATTCGGGCGCCGGCTGGAAGTGCCGCCAGTACGCCTTCGCCGACAGCGCGTCGACATGACCCCGCAGCGCCCGGGCATGCGCGGCCAGCAGCGCGGCCCGTCGCCGCTGGTCCGGGCAGTCCACCGCCTCCAGATAGGCCGCGAACGGCACCTTGGCGTCGACCGGGATCTGCCGGCCGCCGGAGAGCCGGATGATCATGTCCGGCCGCACACCGGCCGCCTCCGGGTCGTCCGAGCGCACCCCGACCTGGGTGTCGAAGTCGCAGTGCTCGACCATGCCGGCGAGCTCGACGACTCGCTGCAGCTGCAGCTCGCCCCACCGCCCGCGCACCTGCGGCGCGCTCAGCGCACCGGCCAGTGCGCGGGTGTGCTGATTCAGGTCCGCCGACGTCCGATGCAAGGCGGACACCTGCTCCCGGAGCCCCGAGTAGGCGGCCGCCCGGTCCCGTTCCACCTCGTGCAGGTGCTGCTCGACCCGCTGCATGGCGTCCGACGCCGGCTCGAGCAGCGCGTCGAGTCGGGTGACCGCGTGGCGTTCGCGGGGGTGGGCGCGGCCGAGCAGCACGCCGATCGCGATGCCGGCGGCCAGCAGCAGCGCTCCCATGAGCAAGCCGGTGGTGTCCATGGCCGTGATGATGCCCGGGAGCTCTGACAGTGCCCTGGCGACGCGGTCGAAGAGGATCCGGCGAATGCACTACCCTTCCGGGTCATGACGGACAGGGGTCTTCGGCTGGTGCGCCGACGCGAGATCGATCTCGTGCGCGTGGCCAGCGCCGCCTGTTCCTGACCCGCGGGCATCCGGCCCCCGGCCGGCGCCGATTGCGAGCATCACCCTCTCGACGTGCGCACCGCCGCGTACCCCGTACCGACTTCTTGTCATCCGGCATCGGAGTGAATGAACCATGGCGCTTCCCGATTTCCTCATCATCGGCTCGCCCAAGTGCGGCTCGACCGCATTGCATGACGCGTTGGTCCCGCATCCGGACCTGTTCCTGTCCACGCCCAAGGAACCGAAGTTCTTCCTGTGCGACCAGCGGCCGCCGGACCCCGCGCACCAGAAGGGCCCGGGCGACGCGCACAGCGCCCAGGAATGGGTCTGGGACCGTGCCACGTACGAAAAGCTGTTCGATCCGGCCCCGGCCGGCGCGCTGCGCGGCGAATCGACCCCGTTCTACCTGTGGGACAGGGCCGCTCACCGGCGGATCCACGCGCTGACCCCCGACGTGAAGATGATCGCGGTCGTCCGCGACCCGGTCGACCGGGCCTACTCGAACTGGATGCACCTGTGGAGCGACGGGCTCGAACCCGAGGGCGACTTCCTGGCCGCCTGCCGGCTGGAGGAGTCCCGGATCGCGGCCGGCTACGCGCCGTTCTGGCGCTACCTGGAAACCGGGCTCTACGGGCGGCAGTTGCAGCACCTGTACGGGATCTTTCCCCGCGAGCAGGTGTTCGTTCTGCGGTACCGGCAGCTCATCGACAACACCGCGGAGATCCTGGACCGGATCTGCGAGTTCCTGGGGGTGCGGACCGGGGTGGTGGGCACCATTCCCGGCGCCAACGTCAAGAACTGGGTGCCCGATACCCCGGTGAACCGGATCCTGCAGCGCGGGGTCCGGGTAGGCGCGGCGATCGGCGCCCACCTGCCGCCCCAGGTGTGGCGGCAGGGGGAGAAAGCCGCGCTCGGGGTGCTGCAGCGCGGAAACCACCGGCGCCCGCCGCTGCCCGTCGAGCAGCGCCGTGAACTGCTGCCCTACTTCGTCCAGGACAACGCGCTGCTGTCCGAAGTGACCGGGGTCGACCACTCGGACTGGCTGAACGAGAAGGGCCGGGGCGCTTTCACCGAACGGACGTAGACCTGGGCGGCCGGCCCGCGTCGCCGGCTCCCGTCGGCTGGCCCGCTCCCGGACCGATCCGTTTGCCGGGTTCGGCCCTCGGGCGTGGCCGAATCGGGGCCGAACCTGGCAAAATCGAGGCCGGTGGGGGCGTCGCGCCCGGCCAGTACACGTGTCGAAGGGTTGGTCAGGCGGGCAGGAACAACGTGCGCAGGTCGTTGGAGCCGTCCGGGCGCTGGGCCTCGAAATACACCTGCAGGCCCGTCGGCAGCTGGGCGAGCGTGGCGTAGCGCAGGGTGCGGCCGTCCCGGTCGAAGGGCCCGGCCACCGGCTCGAACTCCTCCGGCGTCGCGCCGACCGCGAAGCCGGTCCGCTCGAACCAGTTCTCCGCCGCGCTGGCCCGCCCGTCGTAGCTGGCCAGCCACTTGCCGTCGGATTCCCAGGCGCTGGTGATGCGGACCCCGCGGGCGTCCCAGCCGCCCGCGGTGGGCGCCAGGGCGACCCGTCGCGGCGTCCAGGTCAGGCCGTCGGCGCTGGTCAGGTACACCGAGCGCATCCGGTCGGCCTCGTCGTCGCCCCGGTCGAGCAGGTGTTCGCAGGCCCACATCCGCCACGCGTCGCCGTCGCGGGTGACCACGACGTCCTTCCATGCGGAGTTCGCGTCACCGGGCAGCACCACCGTGCGCCTGCCGTCCGCGAGCTCGGAGAGGTCCCCGCCGGGCGCGGTGTCGACCGCCTCCACCCACCAGTGCTTGGAGTTGGATGTGGAACAGCTCACATAGACCCGCCAGCCGCCGTCGGGGCGCCGGATCAGCGCCGGTCGCTCCAGCGAGGCGCACGCGAACGTCTCCGCGGACAGGGTGGCGACCGGTTCGAAGTGAATCCCGTCGGTCGACCTGCTCACGACGTTGGCGTAACCACGGCCCTGGTCGACGGGCCGGCGCAGGCGGTAGGCCAGATGGAACAGGCCGTCGGAGTAC
>DATDBV010000198.1:0-10422 GCA_036524715.1 Nakamurella sp.
GCCGCGGACGGCCCGCTGGCCGGCCGGCTGTACTACTCCGAGGACCCGATCGTGTCCAGCGACATCCAGGGTTCGCCGGCGTCGTGCACCTTCGACTCGCCACTGACCATCGCGCTCGGCGGCAACTTCTTCAAGATCGTCGGGTGGTACGACAACGAGTGGGGTTACTCGAACCGGCTGGTCGACTTCACCTCGATCGTCGCCAGCAAGCTGTAGGCCTGACCCGCGGGTGCCGTCCGTCCGGCTCGACCGGTCGGACGGCACCTGCGTGCCGTCTGTGCGGTCGGTCGGCCGACCGCGGCAACAAGAACGTGAGTCACCAGCGACATCCCGAACAGTCTTAGGAGTTTCGCGTGCACACCCTCGATGACCTGCTGGCCTCCGGCGTCGCCGGCCGAACCGTGCTGGTTCGCACCGACCTGAACGTGCCCCTGGACGGCGACGTCATCACCGACGACGGGCGCATCCGGGCCTCCCTACCCACCCTGCGCGCGCTGATTGCCGGCGGGGCCAAGGTGGTGGTGACCGCACACCTCGGCCGCCCCAAGGGTGCACCGGAGCCGAAGTACTCGCTGGCCCCCGCGGCCACCCGGATGGGTGAGCTGCTCGAACTGGACATCCCACTTGCCGAGGACTTCGTCGGCCCGTCGGCCCGGGCCACCGTGGCCGGCCTGCAGGACGGCCAGATCGCGATCCTGGAGAACGTGCGCTTCGACGCCCGGGAGACCAGCAAGGACGCCGGCGAACGCGGCGCACTGGCCGACGACCTCGTCGCCGTGGTGGGTTCGGACGCGGCCTTCGTCTCCGACGGCTTCGGCGTCGTGCACCGCAAGCAGGCCTCCGTGTACGACGTGGCCCAGCGGCTGCCGCACTACGCCGGTTACCTGGTCTCCAACGAGACCGCGGTGCTCAAGAAGCTGACCGTGGAACCGGACCGGCCGTACGCGGTGATCCTCGGCGGGTCGAAGGTGTCCGACAAGCTGGGCGTCATCACGCACCTGCTGCCGGAGGTGGACAAGCTGCTCATCGGCGGCGGCATGGCCTTCACCTTCCTGGCCGCGCAGGGCTACGGCGTCGGCTCCTCGCTGCTGCAGGCGGATCAGATCGACACGTGCAAGGGTCTGCTCGCCGACAACGCGGACAAGATCGTGTTGCCCACCGACTTCGTCATCGCGGACGCCTTCGCCGCCGATGCCGCGATCCGAACCGTCGGCGTGGACGGCATTCTCGACGGCTGGATGGGCCTGGACATCGGCCCGGCCAGTGCATCGAACTTCGCCGAGGTCGTCTCCGGCGCGGCCACCGTGTTCTGGAACGGCCCGATGGGCGTGTTCGAACTCGCCCCGTTCGCCGCCGGCACCAAGACCGTCGCCGAGGCGATCGCCGCGTCGCCGTCGTTCTCGGTCGTCGGCGGCGGCGACTCCGCCGCCGCGGTGCGCATCCTGGGCGTCGACGAGGCCGGGTTCACCCACATCTCCACCGGCGGCGGCGCCTCGTTGGAGTATCTCGAGGGCAAGGAACTGCCCGGTATCGCCGTCCTGGAGGACTGATCGCACCATGGCCACCCGCACACCCCTCATTGCCGGCAACTGGAAGATGAACCTGACCCATCTGGAGGGCATCGCCCTGGTCCAGAAGATCGCGTTCACCCTGCCGGAGAAGTACCTCAAGCACGTGGACGTGGCGGTCTTCCCGCCGTTCACCGCGCTGCGCTCGGTGCAGACCCTGATCGAGGCGGACAAGATCGGCTTCACGTACGGCGCGCAGGACGTGTCGCCGCACGACTCCGGCGCCTACACCGGCGAGATCTCCGGCATCCAGCTGGCCAAGCTCGGCTGCACCTACGTGCTCGTCGGGCATTCGGAGCGTCGCGAGTACCACGAGGAGTCGGACGAACTGCTGGCCAAGAAGGTCGCCGCGGCATACAAGCACGGGTTGATCCCGATGCTGTGCATCGGCGAGGGACTGGCCGTCCGGGAGGCCGGCAACCAGGTCGAGCACTCGGTCAACCAGGTGCTGGCCGGCCTGGCCGAGATCACCCGGGAGCAGGTCGCGACCGTCGTGCTGGCCTACGAGCCGGTGTGGGCGATCGGCACCGGCCGGGTGGCCACCCCGGCCGACGCGCAGGAGGTGTGCGCGGCGATCCGGGTGGCGCTGGCCGAAAAGTACGGGCAGGCGACCGCCGACGGCATCCGGATCCTGTACGGCGGGTCGGTCAAGTCGGGCAACGTCGGCGAAATCTGCGCGCAGGCCGACGTCGACGGCGCCCTGGTGGGCGGCGCATCGCTGGACGGCACCGAGTTCGCCACGCTGGCCGCGAACGCGGTCGGGGTGCTGCCCTGATCCGGCGGGTTAGACTCGGCGGGCCCCCGACCCACCCGCACGCAAGGCAGTCATGATTCTCTTCCTGCAGATCCTGCTCGTCATCACCAGCCTGGCGCTGATGGCGTTGATCCTGTTGCACCGCGGCAAGGGTGGCGGCCTGTCGTCACTGTTCGGCGGGACGATGCAGTCGTCCCTGTCCGGATCGTCGGTGGTGGAGAAGAACCTGGACCGGCTCACCATGTTCGTGGCGGCCATCTGGACGGTCTCCATCGTCGGGGTCGGGTTGTTGTTGAAGGTCGGGGTCTGACCGCAGGGCTGGCGGCCGATCTCTGCGGGAAGCATCGACACACAGCGGCGGCGTCCGCGGTGGAGCGACCGAGCTTGCGAGTTGCTCCGCGAGGAGGCCGCCTGAGTAGGCGGGGTCATGGCAGCTGGTAATCCGATCCGGGGTTCCCGGGTCGGCGCGGGTCGGATGGGCGAAGCCGATCGTGGTGAATCCGCCCCTCGGCAGCGGCTCGAGTTCTATTGCGCGAACGGGCACGTCACGATCCTGGCGTTCGCGATGGACGCCGAGGTACCCGACATCTGGGACTGCCCCAGATGTGGGTCCCCGGCCGGCCAGGACCGTTCCGCGCCACCCCCGGCCTCCAAGGCGGAGCCTTACAAGTCGCACCTGGCCTACGTGAAGGAGCGGCGCAGCGACGAGGACGGCGAGGCCCTACTCGCCGAGGCGCTGGCCCGGATCGAGGACAGGCGTACCCCGCGGGTCTGAGCCGGAGCGGCCCGGCCGGCTCCTGATCAACCCGTCCAGCGCCGCGGCCGCCCCGGCGCCGACCGCGTAGGCGATCAGGTGGCCCCATTCGAAGCCGGTGCCCAGGACGAGCACCGACGCCGGCACCGCAGCGGCCAACCGGGCCGGCAGGTCGGTGAGTTGCACCAACTCGATCGCGACGCTGATACCGAACGCGATCGCCGCCGGACGGCGGGGCCGGGCCCGGGGCAACGCGAGGGCCACCAACAGGTAGACCAGGACCGTGTACAGGGCGTCCGCCAGCAGCGCCGTCCAGCCGGCACCGACCCGGTGCACCAGCAGCCCGGCCGCGACCACCACCGGGACGGCCAGCGAAAGGCCGATCCGGCGTCGTCGAATGTCCATGACGGCGACAGTAGCCGGGACGTCTGGTGACCCGTTCGGGGATGATCTGGACCCGATTGGGTCACGCCAACGGTCACCGGTTGTTGATGCCCACCCGTCTGCGCGATGATCTGGTGTATAGCCACACCGTCGAGTCCTCCGGGGGGACCACCGCCATGTCGATCAAGCGGATCCTCTGTACGTCCGGCGCGATCCTGGCCGGTGCGGTGCTGTGCGTCGGATGCGGGTCATCCGGCACACCCAGCACGACCCCCGTCGCCAACCCGACGACCGTCACCGCGACCACCACGGTCGTCAATACGGTGCGGTCCACCACCGAGGAGACGGTGACCACCACGGTGACGGCCGGCGCGGCCGGCTACCCGCCGGCCGACTTCTACGACCACGGCAACGGCGTGTACAGCGCGTTCGAGACCAACCACGACGCGTTCGACTGCGATGCAGAGTTCAACCGCTGTTGGGGCGTGCAGGTCACCGCCCCGGACGGCTGCCCCGATGGCGTGGCGCTCACGCTGACGATCTTCCCGGAGGGCGGTGACGTCGCCGCGGCCACGGTCGAGCAGACCGAGCCCGCGGCGCTGGCTCCGCAGGAGATCACGACGATCGTCGTCGGCTCCAGCAAGTTGCCCGACGACGAGAAGTTCGAGGCCGAGGTCACCAATGCGAGCTGCGCCTGATCCGCGGCCCGCGGGCTACAGGTGTTTGAGCATCCGGGTGTTGCCCAGGGTGTTCGGCTTGACGAAGGGCAGGTCAAGGAACTCGGCGACCCCCCGGTCGTAGGAGGATCGCAGTTCGGCGTGCGCCTCCGGGGACAGGTCGAGCTCGTGGATCGTCTGGAACCCCAGCGAGCCGAAGAACGCCACCTCGAAGGTCAGCACGAACAGCCGGTGCAGGCCCAGTTCGGCCGCATGGGCGATCAGTTCCTCGCAGACCCGACGGCCCACCCCGTGCCGCCGGACACGCGGGTCGGTGGCCACCGTGCGGATCTCGCCCAGGTCCTCCCAGAACACGTGTAGCGCCCCGCAGCCGACCACCTGGTCGTCCAGACGCGCCACCCAGAACTCGGTGACGTCCTCGAACAGGTTGGCCAGGGACTTCTCCAGCAGGATCGGACCCGCATACTCGTCGACGAGCCGCTTGATCACGCGGACGTCGCCCACCCGGGCCCGGTCCACCCGCACGTCGGCGGTGTAATCGGCCGCGGGGTCTGCTGGGCGGTCGACGGTCACGACGCATCACCCTAATGGGCCGCACCACCGGCGTCGGGACGACGGTCACCCCCCGGGGGCGACGCCGCGTGGGCTCCCGCGCCCCCGGCGAGCGACTAAGGTGAGTCAGTGTCCACAGGTTCGACGGCGCCCACCCGGGTCGGTCTGGTGACCCTCGGCTGTGCCCGCAACGACGTGGACTCCTCCGAACTCGCCGGCCGGTTGCAGGCCGACGGCTACCGACTGATCGGCGCCGACGACGGCGATCAGGCCGATGTGATCGTGGTGAACACCTGCGCGTTCGTCGATTCGGCCAAGAAGGACTCCATCGACGCCGTGCTCGCCGCGGCCGACACCGGCGCCAAGGTCGTCGCGGTCGGCTGCATGGCCGAGCGGTACGGGACCGAATTGGCCCAGGCGCTGCCCGAGGCGGACGCGGTACTGGGCTTCGACGCCTATCCGCGGCTGGGCGCGCTGCTCGGGGACGTGCTGGCCGGTCATCGGCCGGCGGCGCACACCCCGGTGGATCGTCGTACCCTGCTGCCGATCAGCCCGGTCGCCCGGGCCGCCGCGGCAGCAAGGGTCTCCGTGCCGGGTCATGCGGCCGGCCCCGCCGTCCCACGCACCCTGCTCGATCCCGGCCCGGTGGCCCCCCTCAAGATCGCCTCCGGGTGCGACCGGCGGTGCACGTTCTGTGCCATTCCCTCGTTCCGCGGTGCGTTCGTGTCCCGCCAGCCGGGTGAGATCCTGGACGAGGCCGCCTGGCTGGTCGACCAGGGTGTCCGCGAGGTCGTGCTGGTCAGCGAGAACACAACCTCCTACGGCAAGGACCTGCCGGGCGACCGGCAGCTCGCCGAACTGCTCGCCGGCTTGGCGCGGGTGCCCGGACTGGCCCGGGTACGGCTTTCCTACCTCCAGCCGGCCGAGACCCGTCCGTGGCTGATCCGGGCCATCGCCGAGATCCCCGCCGTCGCCGACTACTTCGACATGTCGTTCCAGCACTCGTCGGCCGCGGTGCTGCGCCGGATGCGCCGCTACGGGTCGACCGACTCGTTCCTGCAGCTGGTCGACCAGATCCGCGGCGCCGCCCCCGAGGCCGGCATCCGCTCCAACGTGATCGTCGGGTTCCCGGGTGAGACCGAGGACGACCTGGCCGAACTGGAGCGGTTCCTGGTCGGGGCCCGGCTGGACGCCGTCGGCGTCTTCGGTTACTCGGACGAGGACGGCACCGAGGCCTTGGGGCTGCCCGGCAAGCATTCCGCGGACGAGATCGCCGAGCGGGTCGAGCGGATCACCGAGCTGGTCGAGGAACTGGCCGCGCAGCGGGCGGAGGACCGGATCGGCTCGGAACTGCTGGTGCTGGTCGACCGGCCGACGGACGACTCGGATCGCGCGGCCGTCGGTCACGCCGACCATCAGGCCCCGGAGGTCGACGGCGAGGTCCGGCTGTCCGGGCGTGCGGACCTGCGGCCCGGCGACCTGGTCCGGTGCACCGTCGTCGGCAGCGACGGCATCGATCTGATCGCCACTTCGATCGCCGACACCGCCACCCCGGAGGGCTCCGACGTCGGGGTCGTCGCCCGATGACGGACCGGCCGACCCCGCCGGTGTCGCTGGTCAATCTGCCGAACGCGTTGACCGTGCTTCGGCTCATCCTGGTCCCGGTCTTCCTGCTCGCCCTATTCGCCGAGGGCGGGCACGACACCACCTGGCGGTGGATCGCCTGGGCGGTGTTCGCCTTGGCCGCGATCACCGACCGGTACGACGGGCACATCGCCCGCAAGCGCGGCCAGGTCACCGACTTCGGCAAGATCGCCGACCCGATCGCGGACAAGGCGCTGACCGGTTCGGCGTTGATCGGGCTGTCCATGCTGGATGACCTGGCCTGGTGGATCACCCTGGTGATCCTGGTCCGGGAGATCGGCATCACCCTGCTGCGGCTGGCGGTCCTCCGGTACGGGGTGATCGCGGCCAGCCCGGGCGGCAAGGCGAAGACGTTCGTGCAGATCATCGCGATCGGCCTCTACATCCTGCCGCTGCCGGAATCACTGCAGTGGATCGCCGCCGGCGCCATGGGTCTGGCGGTGATCCTGACGGTGGTCACCGGCATCGACTACGTGGTCCGGGCCGCGCTGCTGTACTCGCGGGCGCACCGACCGGCCGGGCAGGCCTGACCCGTCCGACATGCCCAACGACGTCCCCGGGGAACATCCGGTCGCGCCGGACGACCGGATCCTCCCCACGCTGGCCGAGCTGGTCGGCGTGGCCTTCGCCGACCTGACCGTGCTGATCGCGGCGTTGACCGCGCGCGGCCTGACCGTCGCCACCGCCGAATCGTTGACCGGCGGACTGCTCGGTGCGGTGCTCACCGAGGTCCCCGGCTCCAGCGCGGTGGTCCGCGGCGGGCTGATCGTCTACGCCACCGACCTCAAGCACACGCTGGCGCACGTCGACGCCAGGCTGCTCGCGGATCGGGGTCCGGTCGACCCGGACGTGGCGGGCGCCCTGGCCGACGGGGCCCGCCACCGGTGCGGCGCCGACATCGGGATCGGACTGACCGGGGTGGCCGGCCCCGATCCGCAGGACGCGGTCCCGGTGGGCACGTGGTTCGTGGCGATCAACGGACCCGGCGACCGGACCGCACGGCTGACCTCGGACGGGGACGGGGACGGTGTCGGTCTCGGCCGGGCCGCCATCCGAGCGCGCGCGGTCCGCGCCGCCCTGCAGCTGCTCGCAGACACGGCGAACGCCGACGCAACGGTTTCGTAACCGCCCGGTGATCCGCCTCGTGGAACATCGTGAGCAGGATCAGCGTTGTGCGTGATGGTGAACAGGAGTTGGGCCCGGGGCTGGAGAGATGCTGATCGTCACCGACCCAGCAGGGCAGATCTGTTGCACGGTAACGTAGCAACCGACCGCAGAGAGGAGGTGCGACATGCTCCTGCGTGACGCCGTGGGGGAGACCCTGCGTGACACCCGGAACCGGCAGAACAGAACGCTTCGCGACGTGTCGACCGCCGCAAACGTCTCGCTGGGCTACCTCTCGGAGGTCGAACGCGGACGCAAGGAGGCGTCCAGCGAGTTGCTCGCCTCCATTTGCGACGCCCTGGATCTCGAGCTGTCGGACTTCCTGGATTCGGTGAGCCGCACGATGCGGACGGTCAGCCTGCCGGACAAGCGCGCCGTGGTGGCCAACTCGGTCAAGCCGGGGATGGGTGGGTCCAACCGCGATCGTCGGGTGGCCACCATGAAGGACACCCGGATCGATCCGGAGCTGCGGATCGTCGTGCCCTACGACGGGACGAGGCCGGGCGCGCCCGTCGCCTGAGGGGCTCAGCCCGCCCGCGCGTGAGCGAGGCTTGCCGAGCGAATACTCAACACTGAACTGTCGCCCGCATCGGGGCGGCCGAGCTCGCGAGGCGGCCCGGAAGGGCGACAGTGTGAGCGAGGCTTGCCGAGCGAATCATCAATACTGAACTGTCGCCCGCATCGGGGCGGCCGAGCTCGCGAGGCGGCCCGGAAGGGCGACAGTGTGAGCGAGGCTTGCCGAGCGAATACTCAATGCTGAACTGTCGCCCGCACCGAGGCGGCCGAGCTCGCGAGGCGGCCCGGCAGGGCGACAGTGTGCGCCAACGCTTCGAGCGCGGCCATCGCCCGCTCCGCGTCGGCGGACGGGACGAACAGATGGTCGTGGTGGTAGCCCGCGATCACGTTGCAGGAGATCCCGTCGCCTGCCAGCGCGGTAGCGAAGGCCGCGGTGAGGCCGACCGCGTCCAGCGCCGAGTGCACCCGCAAGGTGATCTGCCGGCAGCGGAACGTCCCCAACAATTCCGCGGCCGCGGCCTCGTCGACCGGCAGCACCAGGGTCAGACCCTCGTCCTCCCGCATCGTGGCCACCGGTGTGACGCCCGTCGGTGCGACCGTCCCGGGCACGGTGCAGTACACGAACTCACCGTCGAGCAGCTCCGGTCGCATCGACCGCAGCAGCTCACCCAGATCGGTGACCGGCCGCCGCCGGTGATAGGTGACGAATGCGTACCCGTCGGCTTCCTCCCGTTCGGCCACCGCCCACACCGCCGGATCCAGGTCCGGAAAGACCGTGTCGCCGGCGGCATCCAGGTCCAGGTGGGTGATCTCCAACCGGTCCGCCCGGTCCATGGCCTGGGTGTAGATCTGACCGCCGCCCACCACCATCACCAGCTCGTCGGTCTCGGCCGCCCGTGCGATCGCGGTGTCCAGCGAATCCGCGACTTCCGCCCCCGGCGCCTGCCACGTGGGGTCCCGGGTGATGACGATGCTGCGCCGACCCGGCAGCATGCCCATCGACTCGAACGTCTTGCGGCCCATCACCATCGGGTGGCCCATGGTCAGCCTCTTGAACCGCTTGAGGTCCGCGGGGATGTGCCAGGGCATCCCGCCGTCGGCGCCGATCACCCCGTTCCGGGCGACCGCGGCGACCAGCACCACGGTCGGCGTCACCGGCCGCCCCCGAACGTTTCTGGCCGGGTCGAGTGAACGGTGTGCGGAGTGATCGGGCCCGCCGAACCCGCACAGCGTTCACTCGAGGTGCGTGCCGCCCACGATCCGGTGTTCACACCGCGATGGGCGCCTTGATCGCCGGGTGCGGGTCGTAGTTGCGGATGACGATGTCGTCCTGGGTGAACGCGTCGATCTCGGTGATGTCGGGCTTGAGTTCGAGTTCGGGGAGCCGGCGCGGTGTCCGGGTCAGCTGCAGCGTGGCCTGGTCCAGGTGGTTGGAGTACAGGTGCGCGTCGCCCAGGGTGTGCACGAACTCGCCCGGCCGAAGGCCCACCACCTGCGCCATCATCGAGGTCAGCAGCGAATACGAGGCGATGTTGAACGGCACACCCAGGAACACGTCGGCGGACCGCTGGTACAGCTGGCAGGACAGCCGCCCGTCGGTGACGTAGAACTGGAACATCGTGTGGCACGGCGGCAAGGCCATCTCGTCGACCTCGGCCGCGTTCCAGGCCGAGACGATGTGCCGCCGGGAATCCGGATTGGTGCGCAGCGACCGCACCACGGCGGCGATCTGGTCGATCTGCCGCCCGTCGGGGGCGGGCCAGGAGCGCCACTGATGCCCGTAGACCGGCCCGAGCTCACCGTCGGCGTCGGCCCATTCGTTCCAGATGGTGACCCCGCGTTCCTGCAGCCAGCGCACGTTGGTGGAGCCCCGCAGGAACCACAGCAGCTCGACGATCACCGAGCGGGTGTGCACCTTCTTGGTGGTGACCAGCGGGAACCCGTCGGCCAGATCGAACCGCATCTGGTGACCGAAGACGCTACGAGTGCCGGTACCGGTGCGGTCGGACTTGACGGCGCCGGTGGTCAGGATGCGGTCCATCAGGTCCAGGTACTGCTGCATGGCCACCCACCCTAGACGATCGATTCCAAGGTCTGTTGTCGATGACGTGACGAAGGCCGAATATGTCCACTGGCGCAACCCGAGAAGTCAGCGGAGCCGGACCGCACTCCGGCGGCACACGTCAGCCGGCCGGCCTCTCGCGCGGAGGATCCGGTGGCTCCTGGCGACCCACGAACTTCCGCAGTCACGAACACTCACGACCGGTGACGCCTCGGAATCAGTCAGCCAGGGGAGCCAAGCCGAGGAAGTCGTGTCGGCCCGTCAGCGGGCGACATCGTTCGTCCGCATCCGGAGGCGTTCAGCCGCGCGGGCGGTCCCCGGGTGCGCGACCGGTGGCCAGCTTGTAG
>DATDBV010000199.1:0-3547 GCA_036524715.1 Nakamurella sp.
TGCGTCGTGCGCTTGTCGATCTCGACCGCGGCCGGGTAGAGGTCCTTGAAATCTGCATCCTGCTTCAGGAACTCCTTCAATTCCTTGCTCTTGACCTCCCGATGCTCGACCAGGGGCGTGGAGTGATGAATGAGCTCGTCGACGAAGGCGACGACCTGGTTCGGCTGCAGTTCCACGACGTCGATGCTCGAGGCGGGGTCGAGGTTCTTGCGCGCCTTCTTGAGATCCTTGAGGAACTCGTCCGGAAGGGTCTGCGCAACCTTCCTCTCGTGGGTGGCGATGAGCGGCGGGTTCACGATGTACTCTGGGCCGGCGTCCCGTTCGGTAGTGATGTAATCGAGGTTCACGAACAAGGTCTGGCCGATGGTGTCCTTGTGCATGTTCGGGTTGTCCTTGGGACGGTCGCGATAGTAGTGCATCTCGACGACTATCGACCATTCCTCGCCGACGAATCCGCTCTTTCGCAGGTAGTCGAGTTGACCGGCCGCGTTCATCACCTTGAGAGTGTATGAAGCCAGTTCCTTCCCGACCCCCGCGGCCTTGGTCACCGCGACGGCATTTAGTGAGGGAAGTATCGAAGAATCAGTCTCCTTGGTGTCCTGATGCCCGCTCCATTCGGCAAATTCCTCCATGCCGGCGGGGAGGTTCTCCAGGACCACCGAGCCCAGGTAGACCACCGCCTTCGACTTCAAGTCAGGAAGATCCTCCAACTGAGCTTCGAGCTTGACGATGATCTGATCCCGCACCTCGACATCGGGTCCATCGAAAGCCTTCGGCGTTGCCATTTTGGTCAGCAGTTTTGCGGATTCCGTGTTGCGGCGCAGCATCGCGGCGAAGGGAGGGCGGTTCATCGGGCGGGTCGCCGGCACTGCCGTGTCGTCGGCGTCGTGACGAGAGGTTCTACGCAGGCGGGCCAGGCCCGCCGGCGGAGCGAACCGGCCGCCCGAGCCGGAAGCATCGAAGCCGCGGCCGCCCGTCATCCGGTCGGAGCCGAGGAGGATCGCGCTGGACAACCCGGCCCCTCCGTCGCCGGATTGTCTGCGCCCGGTCCTGCTGTGTTGGACGGCGGCCTCGCGAGCTCGGCCGACCAGTAAACCCGCCACCGCAGGCACGATCACCGGTGCCGGAGTGTCAACGGTCTCGACGATGCCGGAACATTCCGCCAGCCGTCCGACGGCGGCGTCCTTCTTCTCCGGAATGCACCTGGAAAAGGTAGCCACCCCACGCCCCCATTCGACAGGGATTCGATCACTCTGGCACCGAACCCGGACCCATGCAATGCCTGCTCCGCCAGCCGGAGTGTTTGCGCCCGAATCTTCGTGGCGGCCTTCGACCCAGGGCTGCAGGCGGTGGCGGGTCAGTCAGTGGCTGTCCTCCGGGCCTTCGGCCCCCGGCATCGGCTCGGCCCGGACCTGCCGAACCCGCCATCCGTCCACCGAAGTGACGGTCAAGCGGCGGCCGGCGATATCGACCCAGTCGCCCGCATGCACAGTGCGTTCGAGCGAAGCGATCATGAATCCACCGCCGGTGGCGTAGCGGCCCGGCGGCAATTCGAACCCGGCGCGCCGAGCGAAATCGTTGACGCCGGTCAACCGTTCATGGATCGACCCCTCCTGGTCGGGACGGTCCTGCGGCACCCTGTCGTACTCGTCGTACATCTCGCCGACCAGTTCCTCGACCAGGTCCTCCAACGTCACCATGCCCATCAACGATCCGTACTCGTCCACGACCGCGGCCATCTGCCCGGTGCCCGCATCTCACCCAGCACGGCGAGCAGCCTTTTGTTCGGTGGGTAGGCGGTGATGGTCCGCACCAGCTCGCCGATCGGCGCGACCGGATCCAGGCTGGGCGCGAACAGGTCGCGGACGTGCAAGAAGCCGGTCACCCGCTCGGTGTCCGCGTCCAGGACCGGATAGCGGGCATGCGTGTGTTCCCAGGCGGCCCGCCGCGCGGGCAGATCGTTCGTTGACGAAGTGCCATCGACTCTGACCCTTGATCAAGAAGCTCCGGGCGAGTTTGCGCGCGTCGTCGGCATCGTGAGCCGACACCGCGGCTGCGACCAGATGATATCGGCCGCCCTTGCCAGATTCATCGACGAACGCGTGGACGCCTCTCATGGCTCCCCCCACGGCGATCACATTCGTTCGACTAACAGGTCACGAATGCGCACGAGCTTCTGTTCGGCGCTCAGCGCGGCCGTCTGGTCGACCAGGAAGTCGGAGCGCTTCGAGGGGATTGTGCTGATCCGGATGCAGATGCAGGATGGCCTCGATAACCCTTGACCGGGGGACCGCCCTCCCGGCTGTAGAGCCACACTTCGTGTTCTTGTCGGGGTTCGCGGTTCATGTCCGGGTCGATCTCGATGAAGGGCTTGGGACGGCGGACACCAGGCGTGGGCATGCCCGGGGCGCGACTGATGCGCGGGCTACCCTTCCCGGGTGATCGACCTGCGCATCGTTCGTGACGACCCTGACCGTGTCCGCGCGTCCCAGCACGCCCGGGGCGAGGATTCCGGCGCGGTCGACCGGCTGCTGGCGGCGGACGCGGACCGGCGGGCAGCGGTGGGCAGGGCCGACTCGCTGCGCGCGGAGCAGAAGGCGTTCGGCCGGACCATCGGCAAGGCCGCCAAGGACGAGCGGCCGGCCCTGCTGGAGCGGGGCAAGGCGATGTCCGCTCAGGTCAAGGAGGTGGAGGCGGCCGAACAGGAGGCGAACGCCGCGCTGTCGGCCGCGCACATGGCCGTCCCGAACGTCATCGAGGGTGCGCCGCCCGGGGGCGAGCAGGACTTCCTGGTGGTCAAGGAGGTCGGTGCGCCGACGTCGTTCGATTTCGAACCTCGCGACCACGTGGAACTGGGCGAACGCCTGGGTGCGATCGACATCGAACGCGGGGCCAAGGTGTCCGGCGCTCGGTTCTACTTCCTGCGCGGCGTCGGCGCCCAACTGCAATGGGCGATGCTGAACCTGGCGGTCAGCACCGCAATCGGTGACGGGTTCATCCCGATGATCCCGCCGGTGCTGGTCAAGCCGGAGGCGATGGAGGGCACCGGTTTCCTGGGCGCGCACGCCGACGAGGTGTACCGGCTGGAGGCCGACGACATGTACCTGGTCGGCACCGCGGAGGTGCCGCTGGCCGGCTACCACGCGGGCGAGATCCTCGACCTGACGGCCGGGCCGCTCCGCTATGCCGGGTGGTCGTCCTGCTTCCGGCGGGAGGCCGGCTCCTACGGCAAGGACACCCGTGGCATCCTGCGGGTGCACCAGTTCGACAAGGTCGAGATGTTCGTGTTCTGCAGGCCGGCGGACGCCGCGGACGAGCACCAGCGGCTGCTCGCCTTCGAGGAGCAGATGCTGGCTCAGATGGAGATCCCCTACCGGGTGATCGACGTCGCCGCTGGCGACCTGGGATCCTCGGCCGCCCGGAAGTTCGACTGCGAGGCCTGGGTGCCCACCCAGCAGACCTACCGCGAGCTCACCTCCACCTCCAACTGCACCACCTTCCAGGCCCGCCGGCTCGGGGTGCGGTACCGGGACGAGGACGGCAAGCC
>DATDBV010000200.1:0-4830 GCA_036524715.1 Nakamurella sp.
GGCATCGTGCTGGCCGCCGTCTACATGCTGTGGATCTTCCAGCGGACCATGACCGGGCCGGTCCGCGGCGCCGCGGTGGTGGGCGGACGCGGACCCGATGACGTGCAGGAGGCGCTGCCCGGGGATCCGGGTGACGCCGGCGGACCGGAGGCTGCGGTCGAGCCGGTGCCGGTCGGCGCGTCGGCAGTCGGCGGCCGGCCCATCGCGTCCGGCGGGGGAGCGCACGGCGAGCCGACCGGGCACGGCACCCGGACCAAGGTCAAGGCGCTGTTCGGTGACCTGACCCCGCGCGAGATCACCGTCCTGACTCCGCTGGTGCTGCTGGTCATCCTGCTCGGCGTGTACCCGCAGCCGGTTCTCGACGTGATCAACCCGACCGCCGAACGGACCATGGTCGACGTCGGCTACACCGATCCGGTGCCGGCGATCGACGCGCCGCTGGGAGGCGGACAGTGATGACGGTGCTCAACGCTGCGGTCGTCGTGCTCGGGCAGGCCCCGACCACGGTGGTCACTGCGGCCGGCGCGCCGGCCACGGTGCTCATGGCGGCCGGCGCGCCGACCGACGTGATCGCCGCCCCGCCGATCAGCTTCACGCTGACCGCGCCGGTGCTGATCGCGCTCGGCGGGGCGATCCTGGGGATCCTGTTCGAGGCCTTCCTGCCGCGGCGGGCCCGCTACCCGGTCCAGGTGGTGCTCGCGCTGCTCACCGTCGGCGCGGCCCTGGCCTGGACGCTCGTCGGCGCCAACCGGGGTGACGTCGGGGTGACGTTCGGCGGCGCACTCGCCGTGGACACGGCGACCTACGTCATGTGGGGTGTGCTGCTGGTGCTGGCGCTGCCGTCGGTGCTGCTGATGGCGGACCGGGTGGCCGAGCCGGGCGGCGCGTTCGTGGCGCAGGCGGCGGCCGGGATCGGCTCGAAACGGGACCGGTTGGCGGCTAGGGTCGCCGCACCGATGCAGACCGAGGTGTTCCCCCTCGCGCTGTTCGCGGTGTCCGGGATGATGATCTTCCCGGCGGCCAACGACATGGTCACGCTGTTCGTCGCCCTGGAAGTGCTGTCCCTGCCGCTGTACCTGATGTGCGGGTTGGCCCGGCGCCGTCGGCTCGTTTCGCAGGAAGCCGCCGTGAAGTACTTCCTGCTCGGCGCCTTCACGTCGGCGATCTTCGCCTACGGCCTGGCGATGCTCTACGGCTACAGCGGCTCCACCCAGTTCGACGCGGTGGCCGCGCAGGCCCGGGCCGGCGACAGCAGCGACGTCCTGTTGCTCGGTGGGTTGGCGCTGGTGGTGGTCGGGCTCCTGTTCAAGGCGTCCGTCGGCCCGTTCCACCTGTGGACCCCCGACGTCTACCAGGGTGCGCCGACGCCGGTGACGGCCTTCATGGCCGCCTGCACCAAGGTGGCCGCGTTCGCCGCGATGCTGCGGGTGTGTCTGGTCGCACTGGAACCGATGACCTGGACGTGGCAGCCGGTGCTGGCGATCATCGCCGGGGCGTCCATGGTGATCGGCTCGGTCATCGGCATCACCCAGACCGACATGAAGCGGATGCTGGCCTACTCGTCGGTGGCGCACGCCGGGTTCATCCTGTTGGGTGTCATCTCAATGTCGCAGACCGGCGCCTCGGCCACCATGTTCTACCTGCTCACCTACGGCATGGCGACCATCGGCGCGTTCGCGATTCTCACCGTGGTCCGCAAGGGCGACGGCGAGGCCTCGCACGTCGGCGACTGGGCCGGCATGGCCAAACGGTCGCCGGTGCTGGCCGCGTCGATGAGCCTGTTCCTGCTGTCCTTCGCCGGCATCCCGCTCACCGCGGGGTTCATCGGCAAGCTGAGCGTGTTCACCGCCGCGATGGAGGCCGGCCTGGGTTTCTGGGTGGTGCTGGCGATGATCGCCACCGCCGTCACCGCCTTCTTCTACCTGCGGATCGTCGTGGTCATGTACTTCGCCGATCCGGTGACCACCGCGCCCGCCCAGACCCCGGTCGCCGTCGCCGCGGGCGGCGGCCGTCCCGCGCCAGAGGGTCGGCGCTTCCTGACCGCCGGGACCGCATCGGCGGACGCGCCGTACGTGGTGGTGCCCGGCATCCTGACCACGATCGTCATCGCCGTCGCGGTGATCGTCACCTTGGGGCTTGGCCTGTTCCCGGGACCGGTGCTGGACCTGCTGACCATCCCGCTCCCGCTGCTGGCATGAGCCAGGCCGACGGCGGAACCACCCACGAACCTGACATAGGCTCGTGGGCGTGAACGCCCCGACCATGCTCGCCGGCATCCAGCTGTCCGACCCCGAGTTGTCGGCGCGCGTGTCCGCCGGCCTGCAACGGGTCGAGGACCTGCTCGAACGGGAGCTGATCAGCGAGTTCGGCTTCGTCACCGAGGCCGCCTCACACCTGATGCACGCGGGCGGCAAGCGGTTCCGGCCACTGTTCACCCTGGTCGCCGCGGGGATCGGGCCCCGGCCCGACTCCGACGACGTGGTCACCGCGGCCGCGGTGGTGGAGCTGGTCCACCTGGCAACGCTGTACCACGACGACGTGATGGACGAGGCGGAGATCCGCCGCGGCGCCAAGTCCGCGAACGCCCGCTGGGACAACTCGATCGCCATCCTCACCGGCGACTTCCTCTTCGCTCACGCATCGCGCCTGGTGGCGGACCTGGGGCCGGACGCGGTGCGGATCATCGCGGAGACCTTCGCCGAGCTGGTCACCGGGCAGACCAGGGAAACCGTGGGACCGGGTCCAGGCGAGGACCCGATCGACCACCATCTGCGGGTGCTGGACGAGAAGACCGCGTCGCTGATCGACACCTGCGCCCGGTACGCCGGCATCTTCTCCGGGGCACCGCAGGAGCATGTGCTGGCGCTGCGCCGGTACGGTCGCGCCGTCGGTGTCGCGTTCCAGATCTCCGACGACATCATCGACATCTGCTCCACCGACTCCGGCAAGACCCCGGGGACCGACCTGCGCGAGGGCGTGCCGACCTTGGCCGTTCTGCACACCCTGGCCGATCCGGATGCCGATCCACGGCTGCGCGAACTCGTGGCCGGTCCGATCCGGTCCGACTCCGACCTGGCGGATGCGGTGGCTTTGCTCACCGCCTCGCCGGGGATGGCCACCGCCCGGCGGACCCTGACCGGCTATGCGCAGGCGGCTGCCGCCGAGCTCGCCCTGCTGCCGGACTCGTCGGCGAAGGACGCCTTGGCCTCCCTGGTTCGGTACGTGATGGACCGCACCCGCTGAATTGGTGGGGCGCGAGCCCGCCGTCGATGTGGTGATCGAACGCTGCGTATCACGATCGTACATGAGCGTGATACGCTCGCGGCCGTGAAGACCGTCCGGCTGGACCCAGACCTGGAGGAGAGGCTGCACCGGGCCGCTGCGGCGGCCGGGGAGTCCCTGTCCGAGTTCATCCGCAAGGCGGCCGCGGCGCGTGCCGACTCCGTCCTGGACACCGGCGGCCGCGAGGACTTCGCGGATGTGCTGGGAGTCGTCCACGGCGGCGGCGGGCGCGCCCGCCGGACGGGCGCGGTGTTCACCGAAGTGTTGAGCGAGGCACAGCGGAACGCGTGACACTCACTGACGCAGGGCCGCTCGTCGCGTTGATCGACGCAGACGAGGCTGATCACCAGATCTGTACGCAGTCGCTGCGGACCCTGACGCTGCCCCTACTCACCACCTGGCCGGCCTTCACCGAAGCGATGTACCTGTTGGGTCGAGCCGGTGGAGCGGCAGGTCGGCAAGCCCTGTGGAGATTGTTGCTGACCGGACGCCTCGAGGTCGCCGAGCTGTCGTGGGCATCGATCGAGCGCAGTGCGGAGCTGATGACCAAGTACGCCGACCGCCCGATGGATCTCGCCGACGCCACCCTCGTCGCGCTCGCCGAAGCACGAGGCCTCCGGCGGGTTTTCACCCTCGACGACGACTTCCGGATCTACCGGATCCACGGACGCATCCGATTCGAGCTCGTCCCGGCCGAAGATGCACGGTAGGCGATCTCACCCGCGGACTGGAACTTCCTTTCGGCAGGCTCTATGGACCATCGCCGCTGGTTGACCTCGGTCGACTCATCAAGCCGGACGACGTTCAGGTCGGGAAGCGTCGCCGAGCGAGCCCGCGATTCTGACTTCGCCCAACTCGTGCCAGATCGTGTCCAAGGAAAGCCCGACCTGCGAGGCCAGCAGGGCGACCGTGGTGAAGGACGGCGTCGGGATGCGCCCGGTCTCGATCTTGCGCAGGGTCTCCGGGGAGATGCCGGCGCCACCGGCCACGTCCAGCAGGGTCCGGTCGCCGCGGGCCGCACGGAGCAGGGCACCGAGTTCCCGCCCGCGCCGGACCTCGTCTGGGGAGAGGGGAACCCGGACCATGAACCGTATAGTAATACCGGGATTCTTATACCGTTGGTTCTTCCAGGAGTGTCGTAGTGATCCAGGTGCTCAGCCCGACCCAGGTGGAGGCGGCCCGGCCGGCCGGGAGGTTCGTCGGACGGACCTTGGCGACGCTGCGGGAGCGGGTGCGGCCGGGCACCAACCTGCTCGACATCGACGCTTGGGCCCGGGAACTGATCGCCCGGGAGGGGGCCGTCTCCTGCTACGTGGACTACGCGCCGTCGTTCGGCCGCGGACCGTTCGGCAGGGTGATCTGCACCTCGGTGAACGACGCCGTCCTGCACGGCCTGCCCTACGACCACGTCGTGCGGGACGGCGATCTGCTGACCCTGGACTTCGCCGTGTCGGTGGACGGTTGGGTGGCCGACGCCGCGGTGAGCTTCGTGGTGGGGGAGCGGATGGACCCGGTCGATCAGGAGCTGATCGACCTCACTCGCCGCGC
>DATDBV010000201.1:0-6558 GCA_036524715.1 Nakamurella sp.
AGGTTGGAAGCAACGAAAGATGGTGCCGCGGTCGGACGGGCCGTTGTCGAAGGTATAGCTGCCCCGCAACATGGTGGGGCTGCCGGTGAAGCTGGGGTGCGCGGCGCGGGCATGGGCGTGTGCCGGCGTCAGGTACTGGCCTTCCGGTGTCTTGGCTGTCGGGTCGACCTTGTCCATCGGCCCACCGCCCGATAGGGGCGAGCCGTCGGACTGGTGCCGTCCGATGATCGCGTCTTGACGTTCGGGCGTCTCTGCCGCGAAGCGGGACACGTCGACGACCAATCGACGCAGCACGCAGATCGTGCCACCCTTCGCCGGGCCGGAGGGGATCCACACATTCGCATCGAGCTCTTCCGATGTGCGTGGCACCACGATGCCGTCCAGATAGCCGACGACGTTTCGGGCCACTCCAGCCTGACCGTTGCCGCCGCCGCGGAACCCGCGCTGCGCCCAGCGGACCGAGAGCTGGCCGCTTAGCAGCACCAGATGGTTGCCGACATTCTCGACCACGACGGCGTCGCTGGCTTGGACCGCCAGCAGGAGATCCCCGCCGCGGTCGCGTTCGGGCAGGTCGCCGTCACGGTCGAACCGCGGCAGCGGGTCGGCACCTGGCAGGTCCGCACCCGCCATCGCCACCAGCCGCGGGCCGACGCCGACGGTGATCGTCAGGTCGCCGGCGCCGTCGTCGGTGACCCCTGTCACGGTCGCGCCGGGCGCGGTCAACGTGGCGATGGTCGTTCCCAGCGCGGCCAAGAGCTCTCGGACCTCGTACCTGCTGTCGACGTCGGCGTCGTAGGAGGTGAACCGTCCATTCGGCTGGGGCTGGTCGGGCCTGGCGACACCGGCCTGGTGCTCGCCTGTCGCCGGCACGTGGTCGACCAAGGTCGTCGGCGGCATCGGCTCCCCGGGACCGGTGCCGGTGCGGCGGCCGAGGACGAAACCGCCAACCCCTGCTCCGGCCGCTACACCGACGACCGCGCCGCCCCTGAGCATCGACCGCCGTGACCACCCATGCCGTTCGGGTTCGGTCATGATCTGGTGGCCGATGGAGTCGGCAGGGCCGGCAGGCTGGTGCCACGCCCGTCGCCGAACGTCACGGTCACCCAGCCGCTGCTCACCCGGATGTCCGCTCGGTGCAGCCTCCCGACCTCATCGATCCACAGCCTCAGCCCCGACGCGCCAGGATCCACGGAAGTCTGGGGCGACGTGCTGGCACCCTGGTCGGTCGGCGGTGCCGCGTACTGCGTGAGCTCGTGACCGTCGACCTGTTCGGTGCCCAGCCACAGCGCCCCGCCCTGCTGCAGGAGCAGCGGGTTCTCTGGTCGGTCGAGCCCGAGGTTGCTGATCACCAGCAGCACGAGATCGAGATCGGAGCGCTCCGGATCCATGGTCCGGCTCTGCCAGCCGCTCGTCGGCATCGGCATCCCCGGCTCCGCGGTCGAGCTCGGAGAACCGGGCTGCACGGCGACGGTGCCCAGGTTCCAACGCAGCAGCTGGGGCGCGAAGCCGGCGCCGTTGGCCGTGGCGTAGCCGGTGTGGGTTGTGAAGTCGACCCAGCCGGTGACCTGGACCTGCTGGCCACGGGCGCCGATCGTGGTGCCCACCGACCGGCTGACGGCGTTGTAGTTGAGGAACCGTGTCGCGGCCAGCAGCTGCGCCTCCTCCGCCGTCACCGGACGAGGCCCGGCCGGGGTGTCCGGCGTATCGGGGCTGCAGCCGGCGCCGAGGACGAGCAGCAGCGCGACGAGTGCCGTCGACACGGTACGGGCGAGGCTCATCGGATCCCGCTCCGCTCCGCCAGCAGATCTGCGGGTGGTAGAGCCACCGAGTCCGGGTCGGGCATCGACACCGGATCGGGCAGCCGGTCGGTCGGGGCGTCGGCGGGCAGGTTCGGCTGCGGTGGCGGCGAGGCAACTTTCAGGAAGTTCGCCCCGGCCGGCACCGCGACGTCGGGCAGCTCGCCGGGCGACGCGCTCGGCAGCGGGGCCGCGCCGCCACCCTGCCGGCAGCCCGCCCGCAGGACCGGCGCCAACCCTGAAGGAACGGTCGAGACGAGTGTGTCGACGCAGGTCGTCGTCGCGGGCGCCCGCGCGGCGGACAGGTTCGCAACGTCGGTGCCGTTGTCGCCGAACCGGTTCTCACCGAACATGTTGCCTTCCGCCGGGAGGTCTTCGGTGTTGGTCAGCAGGACGCCCGCCCGGGGATTGCCGGTGATCCGGTTGCGCTCGATCGTGTTGTCCTGTCCCCCGGCGACTCCAAGACCGGTGCCGAAGCCACCGTCGGCCTGGGCTGGTGAGTCCGACTCGTCGTTGCCGACGATGACGTTGCCGACGACCTCATTGTCGTGCTGCGGGCGGAATGCCTCCTGGTAGTTCGACAGCAACGTCATCCCGACCCGGTTGCCGGCGAACCTGTTGCCGGTGATCGTCAGCGGTCCCGAGGCGTTCGCGTTCTCGAACCCGACCGCGTTCCGCTCGGCGACGTTGCCCCGCACCGAAATGTCACAGTTGCGGCACTGGCCGACGTAGATCCCGCTGTCTGCCGAGCCCGACGCATAGGAGTCCGTGATCACTCCGTGCTGGGCGTTGAACGCGTAGATCCCATACAGGCCGTTGTTGTGGGCGGTCACGTGGTCTATGGCGAACCGCTGCACAGGCGGGAACTCGGTGGGGTCGAACGGCTCGTACGCGCCCTCGTTCGGCGCCCGCGGGCCGTTCTGGTCGTGCAGCCCGGTGACCAGCACCCCGTAGAACAGGTGGTTGCGCACGGTGAGGTTCTGGATGCGTACACCGTCGCCGATCGCGACCACACCGTAGGGTCGGGTCGTCTCACCGTCGATCACCGTGATGTTGCGATCCGTGCCCCTGACGGTCACGTCCTCGGTGGCCACCGTAACCGTCTCCCGATATGTGCCGGGGTCGACCAGCACCACGCCGCCCGCCGCCACCTTGTCGACGGCGGCCTGGATGCTCGCGGACTCGGCGGGAACGCGGATCGTTGAAGGTGCGGGCCCGCTCTCCTCGTCCGAGCAGGCCGGGATGAGGAGCAGGAGAAGCGCCGCGGTCACCGTCGCCACCCGCCGGCGACATCGCGACGCTCGCATAGCGGTGAGTCTAGGTGTCGCTGTAGCGCCTGGGACGCACCTGCACCTCACGTGGGTGTTTACGCTGTCTTGCCAACCTGTGAGAATTCCCCAAGAATCACTCTGCTCGGCGTTTCGCCTAGTTCCAGCCGGTTTCGCAGACACGGGGACGGGAGCAGCATCGTGACGAGGACTCGACCACGCGCCGCGCGCCGCGGGTTGGTACTTGTACTCGCTCTCCTGCTGGGCCTCGTCGGGACCGTAATCCTCGGCCCAGACATCGCGCATGCTGCGCCCGGATCGGTCAGCGGCGTCGTCTTCCAGGACTTCGACGGCGATGGCAGTCGGGACGCCGGAGACACCGCGACGGGGGTCCAGACGGATCTCCCGATGGCCGGGATCCACGTCATCGCGTACGACGAGCACAACGAGCTGGTTGGCGAGGCGGATACCGGGGCCGACGGCACCTACACGATCGACACCAGCTCGGTTGCCGACGAGACGCCGCTGCGCATCGAGTTCGACGACGCCCAGCGAGATCTGCTGCCTGGTGACTATCAGTCGTCCTTCCATGGCGACGACAACGGCACCAGTGTGCAGTTCGCGCTCGCCGGCGCCGAGGACGTCGACTTTGGGGTGCTGGAGCCGGAGGACTACGCGGCGAACAACGCCCCGGTCATCACCGCCATCCAGTACGCCGGCGGCCTGAACAGCTCAGCGGGGCCACTTCCGACCGTCGTCGCCAATCCGTGGGTCGTGCCGGCGAACGACCCGGCGAACGGCATTTTCCCGTTGCGCACCACCCTGGCGACGTACACGGAGACCGGGTCGGTCTGGGGAACCGCGTTCAGTCGGTCGCAGAACGCCGCCTACGTCGCCGCGAGCTACAAACGCATCTCTGCCGTCGGCCCGCTGGGGCTCGGCGGGATCTACCGGGTGCCGGGCGTCCTCAACGACGCGGGTGCCCTGGCCGGCACGCCGGGCGCCGTCCAGGCGTGGCTGGACGTCACCGACATCGGGGTCGACGTCGGCACCGTCCCCAGCAACGCGGAGCGTCTCATCGGGAACCCGGACGCGCCGACCCGTGACGTCGACGCCTACCAGCGGGCCGGCGAGGTTGGCATCGGCGGGATCACGACCTCCGAGGACGGCAACGCACTCTTCTTCATCAATCTGTACGACAAGAACCTGTACGCCCTGGACAGCACCGGTGGGACAGCACCGACAACCGCCACGGAAGTACCACTCGGTCTCGACGACGACCAGCGACCATGGGCGGTGGCCGTCCACCGCGACCAGGTCTACGTCGGGTGGACAGACACCGGCGAGAGCGACGGACCGGGCCTCTCGGCCGATGCCGCGAACCTGGAGTTCCATGTGATGACGGCGCCGGTGACCGCCGTAGCGGCCGGGACCGCCGACTGGACCATGGTGCTGGAGGACTCCCTCGGATACGCCAAGGGCAACAACATCACCGGCTGGCCAGGTCCCGGCGCCGCCGGGCGGCCCCAGGTGGTGCGCTGGAACACCTGGACCGACGAGTGGACCTGGACGGGAGCGAACGCCGGCTCGGTCGGCTTCCCCGGCTACAGCCAGACCCACATGTATCCCCAGGCGATCCTCGGCAGCCTTGCCTTCGACTCGTCCGGCCGGATGGTGCTCGGGTTCGTCGACCGCGCCAGCATCCAGGGCGGCAACCGCCAGTGGGGCACCGACCCGACTGATCAGCAGTTCTACGAAACCGTCTCCAGCGGTGACATGCTGATCGCCGCGCCCACCGGCGGAGTGACCGCGCCGTTCACGCTGGAAGACGACGGCACGGTCGACGGTCAAGACGGCTGGGGCATCGGCAACAACGCCGGCCCTGGCGGAGGTGAGTACTTTCAAGACTCCCAGGGCGCGACCGGTCAAGGCCCCAACCACTTCGAGAACACCGAAGGTGGCGTCGTCACCTACGCCGGCCTGCCCCAGGCGCTGTCCACCGCCATGGATCCGCTGAACTCCATCCGCGTCACCGGTCTGCAGTGGTTCTCCCTCGACAACGGCACCAGGCAGCGCGGCTACAACCAGACCCGTGACCCACTCGGTCCCGCAGCTGGTGTCGATGCGCCCGGCTCGCCCCGTGGCAACGAGGCCGGAGGTCCGTACTTCCAGAAGGGCGGCGGCATCGGCGCGGTCGCGCTGTTGACACGCGAACCGCCGGTCGAGATCGGCAACCGGGTCTGGCTCGACGCCGACTTCAACGGCCGCCAGGACGCCGACGAGCCAGCCATCGAGGGTGCGCCGGTGCAGTTGTTCGCCGCGGACGATGCCGGCGATCCAACCGGAGCCGCGCTGGCGTCGACCGAGACCGACAGTGCCGGCGAGTACTACTTCCGCTCCGACGATCCCGAGATCGAGGGTTTCGACCCCAGCGCGGCTTATGTGGTCGTCTTCGATCAGGGCGCAGGGACCGTCACCCTGACATGGCCCGGTACTGCCCCGCCAGGATTCGAGGGGCTGACCTGGGACGACCTCGACTTCACGATCCAGAGTCCCGATCAGGACGGCTCGGGCGACGGTACGATCGTCAACGACTCCAACCCGGATCCGGACACTGGACGGGCGCCAGTCGATGTCGGACCACCAGGCCACAACGACCACACCATCGACGCCGGGTTCAACGCCACCGGCACGTTCGCCATCCAGAAACTGATCGACGAAACGGGTGGCGAACCCGCCCCGGGGCAGACGTTCACGTTCGACGTGACGGCCGCCACCGACTTTCGCGGAGACGACGTCCTCAACTCCATCACTCAAACGCCGATCACGGTGGAGGCCGGAGAGACGGCACCGGCCGAGGCAGACCGACAACAGCTTCCCATCGGAACAACGATCACCATCGCCGAGCAGGACGCCGATCAGTTCGATCAGGTGACCTACGATCCGTCGGCGACACAGGTCATCACGCCGAACAGCGGCGGGACCACGACGTTCCGGGTCACCGACAAACTATTCCCGCCCGGCTCGTTCACGGTGCAGAAGCAGCTGACGGGTGACGAGGCGGCGATCGCCGCTGCCGCCGACGTCGAGTTCACCGTCAACTGGACCTCCGACGACCCCGACAGCCCCTCCGGCACCATCACCGTGACCGGCGGTGAAACCTCCGCTCCCGTCGAGCTGCCGGCCGGCACCGTCGTCACCCTGACCGAGGCCACCCCGACGGATCTGCCAGATGGCGTGGTCTGGCAGGGCTACACCTGGGTGGCCACCGCGGGCGTGACCGTGTCCCCGGACGGCCACACCGCCACCTTCACCGTCCAACCCGGCAGCAACGTCGCCCTGCAGCTGACCAACACCGTGACGCAGCCGCCCACCACACCGCCACCGACGACTGAACCACCCACTACCGAACCACCACCAACGGAACCACCGACGACCGAGCGGCTGCCCTCGACCGGCTCGAACGTGTCCCTGTGGATGATCGGTCTCGGGGT
>DATDBV010000202.1:0-7900 GCA_036524715.1 Nakamurella sp.
CGGTACAGGTCAAGCGACAGCGCCGCCTGCGCCAGCGGTGTCCGGGTGAGCTGCGACTCCGCCTCCACGAACCCGAGGTCCTTGACCATGTAGGTGGCCTTGCCGGTGGGTATGTAGGTGTTGGAGACCAGATTCGGGCGCTTGACGTCCAGGACGCGGCTGGCGCCGAAGCCGCCGGCCAGGATGTCCAGCAGGCCGCCGACGTCCACGCCCGCCGATTCGGCCAGCACGCTGGCCTCGGACAGGGCGATCAACGTGGCCGCCACCACCATCTGGTTGCACGCCTTGGCCAGCGCTCCCGACCCGATCGGGCCGAGGTGCCGCACGGTGGTGCCCATTGCGGTCAACGCCGGCCAGGCTGCCGACACCGCGTCGTCGCTGCCGCCGACCATGATCGACAGCGTGGCATCGGTGGCACCCTCGGTCCCCCCGGAGACCGGGGCATCGATCACCTGCACCAGGCCGTCGGTCAGCGCCGCGGCATGATCGGCGAACCCGCGGACCGCCTGGGGTGACACCGAGGAGCACACCGCCAGCACGGTGGGACGCCGGACCCCGGCCAGCAGCCCCGCCGGCCCGTCCGTCAGGTCGCGCAACTGGGGCGGGTCCGGCAGCATCACCACGACCACGTCGCCGGCGGCGACCACGGCCGCCGGGTCGGCGGCGACGATCCCGCCCGCGGCGGTGATCGGGCCGTCCTTGCCCGGGCTGCGGTTCCACACCAGCAACCGGGCGTCGTGAGACGCGCCGTATCGCGCCAGGTGAACAGCCATCGGCGTGCCCATCGAACCCAGCCCGATGAATCCGTAGGTCGTCATGCACCCATCCTGACGCAACCATCATTCGGTGTCCAGTAGGCGGAACGTCTTCCCATATGTGGACCATGGGTCGTACGCTGTGCCTCGGACACTGGCCGCTAATGTGACGGTGACAACCCAAAGGAGAGTTTCGTGTCGTCAACGATCAAGGTCGCCCTCGCCACCCCGCTGGAGCCGGAACTACGGCACCTGATCACCGACGTGGATCCGTCGGTCGAGCTGCTGGTCGACGACACGTTGCTGCCTCCGCAGCGCTTTCCCGGCGACCACGACGGCGACCCGGCATTCGTCCGCACGCCCGCGCAGCGGTCCGCGTTCGACGACCTACTGGCCCGGGCCGACGTGTTCTACGGGATCCCGGACGTCGACCCGGCGCTGCTGGCTCGGTCCGTGCGGGCCAATCCCGGGCTCCGTTGGGTCCAGACGATGGCCGCCGGCGGCGGATCCCAGGTCAAGGCCGCCGGTTTGGGTGGCGACGAGCTGGCCCGGGTGGTCTTCACCACGTCGGCGGGGGTGCACGGTGGCACGCTGGCCGAGTTCGCCATGTTCGGGGTGCTCGCGGGGGCCAAGGACCTGCCCCGGTTGCTGGGCCAGCAGGCGGTTCGGCAGTGGTCGGGTCGGTGGGCGATGCGGCAGGTCCACGAGATGACCGTGCTGGTCGTGGGGTTGGGCGGCATCGGGAAACAGACGGCGCGGCTGGCCAAGGCGCTGGGCGCCTACGTGCTGGGCACCAAGCGGAACCCGGAGCCCGTCGAGCACGTGGACGAGGTCCACCCGACGGCGGACCTGGCCGCGCTCGTCGGTCGAGCGGACGCCATCGTCTTCACCCTGCCCGGCACGGCGGCCACCGACGGTCTGTACGGAGCGGAACTGATCGCGGCCACCAAGCCGGGGGCGATCATCGTCAATGTCGGCCGGGGCACCGTCATCGACGAACCCAGCCTGATCAAGGGCCTGGATTCCGGGCACCTGGGTTCGGCGTTCCTGGATGTCTTCGCGGTCGAGCCGCTGCCCGCCGAATCGCCGCTGTGGGCGATGCCGCAGGTTGTCGTCGCCCCGCACACGGCGGCGCTGAGCCCGCACGAGGATCGCCGGATCGCGGAATTGTTCGCCAAGAACCTCCGCCGGCTGCTCGACGGGGAGGACCTGATCAATGTCGTCGACACCAGGCACTTCTACTGAGGTGTCCGGGGGTCCGGGGCCCCGCTTCCGAGCTGACGGCGACGGGAGCCCGGCCCCGGCGGTGACGCGCGCGGCGGCGATCCTGGATGCGCTGGAGGCCTCGGGCGGAGAACCGCTCGGGGTCAGTGATCTCGCCCGTTCGCTGGGTATCGCGAAGTCGTCCACGTCGCACTTGTGCCAGGCGCTGGAAGACGCTCGGTTGATCCAGCGCCGGGACAGCGGCTACGTGCTGGGTAGACGCACCATCGAGCTGGCCGGCGCCTACCTCTCGGGCTTCGACGAGGTTCGCAGCTTCTACGAACTGTGTTCCCGGACCGGCGCGCTGCGCGAGCACGTCGTGCAGATCGCCATGCTCGACGGCACCGACGTGCTCTACCTGGCCCGGTACGAGGGGCGATCGCGATTCCGGCTCGCCGCCAACATCGGGGACCGCTTCCCGGCCGCGCTGACCGCCACCGGCCAGGCCCTGCTGGCCGACCTCCCGCCGGCCGAGATCGCCCGACGATTCCGCGGAGTCGACATCCCGCACCGCACGGACAGCTCGTTGTCCGGCATCGCGGCCCTGCAGGCCCGGCTGGCCAAGGCCAGGACGGACGGGTATGCCTTCGACGACGAGGGCGTGCATCCTGGGGTCGTGGGCCTGGCCGTCAGGCTGACTCCCCGGCACGCGGGCGGCGCCATGCTGTCGCTCGGCGTCACCGTGCTCAAACCGCTGGCGACCGAGGCCACGCTGGCCGACCTGCTCGTCGAACTCCGCTCGGTGGCCGCGGCCCTGAGCAACCCGCTCATCTTCTGACGTCGGCGAACCGGGCAACCCCGCAGAGATAGCCGGAGGGACCGGCCGACCTCCCTTGTCCGGAATCGAAAATTTCTGGACCATCTATTGAACACTGTTCCGTCTATGGATAGAGTCTGATCACTTGGTTCGGAACCGAGCACGTACTGGGGCCGGGCATCCGGGGCATCGGAGCCGCCGACCATCGCACTCGACGTCAAGGAGGACGAATGGCGCAACCCGCCGAAGACTCGGTCGAGGTCTACGAGCACCTGAAGGTGCCACCCGACCAGCTTCGGAAGGCAACACTGGCCGCCTCGGTCGGCATCACCCTGTTCACGACCTTCGTCACCCCGGAGACCAAGGCTCGTGACCTGACGATGATCGCCGACGTCCCACTATCCAACGACACGAAGGGCCAGGTTCCGCAGTGATCCACCCATCTTTCGACATCAGCGGCCGCATCGCGCTGATCACCGGTTCATCCCGAGGTATCGGCAAGGCGCTTGCGCAGGGTCTTGCCGAGGCCGGCGCGGTGGTGGTGCTGAACGCCCGCAACGCGGAGGCACTGACCAGCACTGCCGACCAGATCCGCGAGGCGACCGGCGCGATCGTGCACGAACGGCCGTTCGACGTCACCGATCCGGCATCGGTGGCCGCCGGCATCGCCGATATCGAGGACACCGTCGGTCCGCTGGCCATCTGCGTCAACAACGCCGGCATGCAAAAACGGGCGCCGCTCGTCGATTTCACCGACGAGGACTGGAACGCGCTGCTGGCCACCAACATCACCAGCGCCTTCCTGGTCGGGCGCGAGGCGGCCCGCCGGATGCAGCCGCGCGGCGCGGGCAAGATCATCAACATCGCGTCCCTGCAGTCCGAGGTGAGCCGCCCGGGCATCGCCCCCTACGCCGCCACCAAGGGCGCGATCAAGATGCTGACCCGCGGCATGTGCGGTGACCTGGCGGGCTCCGGGATCTGCGTGAACGCGATCGGCCCCGGCTACTTCGAGACCGAACTCACCGCGGCGTTGGTCGCCGACGAGACGTTCTCCAGCTGGGTGCGCGGCCGCACCCCCGCCGGCCGCTGGGGAAAGGTGGAGGATCTGGTGGGCACCCTGATCTACCTCTCGTCCGACGCGTCGGCGTTCGTCAACGGCCAGATCGTCTACGTCGACGGAGGGATGCTGTCGGTGCTGTAGCCCGACCGCACCCGCCTGCTTCCCGCGGCAGGTCGAACATGTTCCAGCACAACGAGATCCATGTGGACCTCGTTGACATTCCGCTCTCGAAGGGACGCACGTTCATGAAGGCTCTCGTGGTTCATGGGGCCGGCGATCTCCGGTTCGACGACCTGCCGGTACCGGCACCCGGACCCGGCCAGGTCCTGGTCCGCAACACGCACGGCGGCATCTGCGGCTCGGACCTGCATTACTACAAGCACGGGGCGGTCGGCGCCTTCACGCTGCGCGAACCGCTGGTGCTGGGGCACGAGGTCGTCGGTCGGGTCGCCGAGGATCCCTCCGGTGGGGTCGCCGCGGGTATCCCGGTCGCCATTCACCCGGCCACCCCGTGCGGCCAGTGCCCGGAATGCGTCGCCGGCGTCCGGAACGTCTGTCGCAACGCCCGGTACCTCGGGTCCGCGGCCAGCATGCCGCACACCCAGGGCGGCTTCTGCGAGTACATGGTGGTCCGCCAGGATCAGATCCGGGTGCTTCCGGAGACGCTCCCGCTGTCCCGGGCGGTGCTGGCCGAACCGCTGGCGGTCGGGCTGCACGCCCTGCGCCGGGCCGGTGGCGTGGCCGGTGCCAAGGTGCTCGTCGGTGGGTCAGGTCCGATCGGCGTGCTCGCCGCGGGCGCGGCCAAAGCCGCCGGCGCCGAGGAGGTCTGGACGACGGACCTGCTCGATCATCCGCTGAAGATCGCTTCGGCGGTGGGTGTCGACCGCACCGTGCGGATCGGCACCGACTCCCTGCCCGATCAGTATTTCGACGTGGCGATCGAGGCCTCCGGGGCCTCCGTCGCCGTCGGCGCCACACTGGCCGCCACCCGGCGGCGGGGCGTCATGGTCCAGCTGGGCATGTTCCCGCCCGGTCCCCGGCCCGCCGAGCTGTCCGCGCTGGTCGCCAAGGAGATCGACTACCGTGGCGCGTTCCGGTTCGACACCGAGTTCGACGATTCCATCGCGCTGCTCGCCGGGTCCGCGGCGCTGGATCCGGCCGTCACCCACACCTTCGACCTGCTAGAAGCGGTGGAGGCAATGGACGTCGCGGCCGATCCGGCGATCTCCGGCAAGGTCGTTCTTCGGTTGTCGGGGAACTGAAACTCCCGGTGGCACTGGTGGCTTCGCGCTGGTGCCACCGGGATGGAGCATCCAGAAGCTCGACGCCGCCCCCGGTGGAGTTCGTCATCGTGTTCGACATGCCGATTACCGGATTTGGCCGGGGCCCAATCCCAGCAGTCTGCGTAGCAAGGGAAGGCCGGTGGCCAGGACTTCCCAGTTCGCGGCGTGGTCGATCAGGTCGTACTCGTGTGCGACCAGGTTCCGCGTGCCACGAATGGCGCGCCAAGGGACCGTCGGGTGAGCGTTGCGGTAGTCGTCGGACAGCCGCTTGACGGCCTCTCCGGTGCGGGACACGACGGCTTCTCCGGCCAGCCGCAGGGTGATGTCGGCATCGTAGGCGGCCCGCCCCCTCGACGTGATCTCATCGGCCATCGCGGCGAAGTCCGCGAGGTCGGCGAGCGCGGCCTCCGTCTTGAGATCCCACCGCCGGGGCCTGCTCACGGTGCCGTCTCGGGACTCGGCCCGAACCGGCGGCGCCGGTCGCGTGGCTGGCGTCCGATCACAGATCGCGTGCTTCCCGCAGGATGTGACTGTCCCTGGGGCGCAGTGCCGACGAGCTGACCTGATCGACGCCCACCGGGGCCAGGAGTTCCTGAAGGTCAAGGAGCAACTCTGCCTGGTCCCAGGTGCTGACGCCCGGCCGGAAATCGATGAGCAGGTCGATATCGCTGTCGAACCGGTCGTCCCCCCGAGCGACCGACCCGAAAACTCGCACCCGGTCGGCCAGGCGGGCGACGCGGGCGAGGACCGCGTCCCGGCGTGTGCGGAGGACCTCGGACGGCCGGAGGAGGGAGCGTTCGATCCGGGACAGGGTGTCCGGGCCGGGCCGGCGGGCACCGGACTCGTAGGCGGCGATCGCCGGCTGGTTGGTTCCGGCCCTGCGGGCAAGTTCCGCCTGGCTGATTCCCGCGGCCAAGCGGCGGACCCGGATCTCCGTGGCCTCCATGGCTGCCAATATATCTCGTGTATAGCGTGGTTGGTACGGGTCCCAAGGGCGCGCAGGGCGGGCCGCTGCCGGGTCGCTGCCCGACGGCCTCACCCACCGCGGGATGGGAACGTAGCGAAGATTGAGTGATCACTCAAGTATTCGCGGAAAAGTTTCGATAGACATCGAAGTCTGCGCGTCCGAGCATTGATTCATGTCGAACCGATGGAACGCCGGAGTGATCCCCTACGCCGAGATGGGCTACTGGCAACCCGACTACGTCCCCCAGGCCAGCGACATGCTGTGCGCGTTCCGGATCACCCCGCAGGACGGAGTCCCACCGGAGGAGGCGGGCGCCGCCGTGGCGGGTGAGTCGAGCACCGCCACCTGGACCGTGGTGTGGACCGACCGGCTCACCGCCTACGAGCACTACCAGGCCAAGTGCTACCGGGTCGAGGCTGTGCCGGGCACCCCGGGGCAGTACATCGCCTGGATCGCCTACGATCTCGACCTGTTCGAGGAGGGTTCGATCGCGAACCTGACGAGCTCGATCATCGGCAACGTGTTCGGCTTCAAGCCGCTGAAGGCGCTGCGGCTGGAGGACATGCGGATCCCGACCCAGTACGTGAAGACGTTCCAGGGCCCCGCGCACGGGATCGTCATGGAGCGCGAGTACCTGAACAAGTACGGCCGCCCGCTGCTGGGTGCGACCACCAAGCCGAAGCTGGGCCTGTCGGCCCGCAACTACGGCCGCGTCGTCTACGAGGCGCTGCGTGGCGGGCTGGACTTCACCAAGGACGACGAGAACATCAATTCGCAGCCGTTCATGCGCTGGCGCGACAGGTTCCTGTTCGTCATGGAGGCGGTCAACCGCGCGCAGGCCGCCACCGGTGAGATCAAGGGCCACTACCTCAATGTCACCGCCGGGACGATGGAGCAGATGTACGAGCGGGCCAATTTCGCCAAGGAGCTTGGCTCGGTGGTCGTCATGATCGACCTGACCGTCGGCTACACCGCGATCCAGTCGATGGCGAACTGGGCGAGGGACAGCGGCGTGCTGCTGCACCTGCACCGGGCGGGGCACGGCACGTACACCCGGCAGAAGGTCCACGGCATCAGCTTCCGGGTGATCGCCAAGTGGATGCGGCTGGCCGGCGTCGACCACATCCACGCCGGCACGGTCGTCGGGAAGCTGGAGGGTGACCCGAACACGACGGCCGGCTTCTACGACACGCTCCGACGGGGCAGCGTGCAGGCCGACCCGGTCAAGGGCCTGTACTTCGACCAGGAGTGGGCCTCCATGCCCGGCGTGCTGCCGGTGGCGTCCGGCGGCATCCATGCGGGTCAGATGCACCAGCTGGTGGACCTGTTTGGCGACGACGTCATCCTGCAGTACGGCGGCGGCACCATCGGCCACCCGATGGGCATCGCGGCCGGCGCGGAGGCGAACCGGGTGGCGCTCGAGGCGATGATCAAGGCGCGGAACGAAGGCGTCCAGATCCGCACGGAGGGCCCGGACATCCTGCGGCGGGCCGCCTCTCGTCATCGGGCGCTGGACGTCGCCCGGTCCACCTGGGGCGACGTCACCTTCAACTACGAGTCCACCGACACCCCCGATGTCGTGGCCACTCCGACGCTGGTCTAAGGAGCCGACATGCGCATCACCCAGGGCACCTTCTCCTACCTGCCCGACCTCACCGACGAGGAGATCGTCAAGCAGATCGAGTACTGCCTGGACAACGGCTGGCCGTTGTCGGTGGAGTTCACCGACGACCCGCACCCGCGCAACACCTACTGGGAGCTGTGGGGGCTGCCGATGTTCGATCTGCGCGACCCGGCCGGGGTGCTCCAGGAGGT
>DATDBV010000203.1:0-3504 GCA_036524715.1 Nakamurella sp.
GCGCGGGATCGCGAGGGTGGAACGGGTCAGGAGGCGAGGGTGTAGCCGGCCTCGTCGACCGCCTCCCGGATCGCCTCGACGGCCAGCGGTTGGGTGCTGGTCACCGTCACCCGGGAATCACCGCCGGCGTTCAGATCCACCTCGACCGCGCGGACGCCGTCGAGCCGTGAGACCTCCTCGGTGACCGCCGCGACGCAATTCGCGCAGGTCATCCCGGTGACCGTATAGCTGGCTGTGGTGGTGCTCATGTCGTCCTCCGAAGGCGTGAATCTCTGGGATGTGGTGTGGGTGTTGGGTTGTGCCCCATGGGGTAACGCTTGACCTGGCTCAGTGCCCATGTCCGTCGGTCTCGGCGCCGTCGTGGCCACCGTCGGTCCGGGCGTCCGCGGCCGGCGTGGTGCTGGGCGTGGGGGTGATCGGCGAGGTCGCGGCACCGCGGGTTCCGCCGGCCTGCACGGTGAACTCTGCCGTGCGGACCACTCCGGCGTGCTGGAAGTCCAGGTAGAGCCGGTAGTCGCCGGCGGAGGGCGCAGTGGCGTAGAAGGTGATGCCGGGGCCGGCCGGGGTGACTCCGTCCCCGGGTTCACCGGCGGGATGCACGTGCAGGTAGGCCAGGTCGCCGGCGCGCAGGGCGACCAGGTGCCCGTAGGCGGCCAGGTACGGCTGCAGGTCGGTGACCGGCGCTCCGTCCTTGCTGACGGTCAGGGTCAGCTCCGATGCCTGTCCGGGCACGAGGTCACCGGCCAGCGTGACCTCATAACCGTCGCCGGCGTCCGCGGCGGCGGCGGGTTCGGGGAGCCGCACCGGCTCGTAGGCCCCGGGCACGGCGAGATCCGCGCCGAGGACGAAGCCGCCGTCATGACCGGTCGGGGTGAAGTCCGCGAAGATCCGGTATTCGCCCGACGCCGTCAGGTCCAGCGGCACACTCCACGTTCCATCGATGTCCCGGACGGGGTGGACGTGCTGGAATTTGGCCAGGTCGCGGCGGACCACAATCAGGTGCAGCTCCTTGTCGTGCTCGGTCCGGTACTTGGTGACCGGCGCCCCGTCGGGACCCAGGATCTGGAACCTCAGCGGCGTCCGCGCACCTGCCGGCGCGGTCCGGTCGGCGAGGCGGAGGGTGTAGCCGTCCTGGGAGACCATCAGCCCGCCCGGCAACGCCGCCGCACCGGCCGCGGGCGCCGAGCTCATCGCGGACATGTCACCGCGGTCCTCGGGGAGGACCCCTGAAGTCGCGGCGGTGGCGGACGTCGGTGTGACAGCCGCGCCGATCCCCACGGCCGCGCCGAACACGGCCAGCAGGCCGAGGGTGTAGCCGCCGATCTTCAGTGCGGTGTTCATCGCGGATTCCTCCTGGTGGCACCGACCGCCACGAAGGGCGGTCAGCGACGGAAGCGAGTGCGTGCCACGGCACATCGCCAGGGTTGACGGTGTCCGACCGGCACGGTCGGGTGTGTGGCCGGGACGGCCTACGGGCCCGCGACACTGCCGGTCGCGTGGTCGGTCAGGAGCGGACCAGGCGGGCGATCGCCGCGGATGCCTCACGGATCTTCTCGTCCGCCTCCGGGCCGCCGGCCGCGGCCGCCTGCACCACGCAGTGGCTCATGTGCTCGTCCAGCAGACCCAACGCCACCGACTGCAGCGCCTTGGTCATCGCGGACACCTGGGTCAGGATGTCGATGCAGTACTTCTCGTCCTCGACCATCTTCTGCAGGCCCCGGGCCTGACCCTCGATGCGGCGCAACCGCTTCAGGTAGTCGTCCTTGCGATGGATGTACCCGTGCGGACCCGCATGCTCATGCGTGGCGGCGGTCATCGTGGCTCCGTTCTTGTTGGGTACCTTGCCGGACCCCGTTGAGATACCCCTAACGGGTATCAGTTGAAACTATGAATAGAGTACCCCCCTAGGGTACGTATGGCAAGTGATCCGGCCCCCCTGGTCGAAACCCCCACGCTCCAGATCGCGTCCCGTCGCCCCACTGCTTCGCCTCGCCGGCGGTGGCGTGTCCCACCACAATCCAGGACTATCGGCCCTGGCAGCGACCTGGGTGGGTGGACACCATGAAGGTGCGGGTGTCACACCCCGGGCACGTCTGCTGGGACCGGGCGTCGCCCCTGCAGAACAGAGGCGTTGTGATGATGGACTACGGATCCTTCGGCGGCTCCTGGATGATGTGGGTGTTCGGCGGCCTGATCATGGTCGGTGTCCCTTTGCTGATCGGCCTGGTGGCATGGGCAATCGTCACCGCCACCGCGTGGCCGAATCCCGGCCACGCAACCACGAACCCCTCCACCGCGGATGCGGGTGGACGCGACCGGACCCGGCACGTCCTGGACGAGCGGTACGCCCGCGGTGAGATGACCACCGACGAGTACACCGAACGTCTGCACGCGCTGGGACTGTGACCGTCCGATCGGTACCGGACCCTGCAACTCGGTGACGTGCTGACCAACGTCGCGCGAGGGCGGATCATGGGCGTCATGGACGTGGAACTACTCGTCGTTCGGGAGTGTCCCAACGAGGCGGGCGCTGCGCGGTTGCTGCGCACCGCGCTGGACGACATCGGTTTGCCCGACAAGGACTTCGACACCACGGTGGTTGTCAGCCACAGCGACGCGGAGCGACGGGGGTTCACCGGATCGCCGGCCTTCTTCGTCGATGGGATCGATCTCTTCCGCGAACCCGGGCGCCCGGCGGGCCTGTCATGCCGGCTTTACCGGTCGTCGGACCGACTCGGTGGGGTTCCTGATCTCGTCGAGCTTCGCCGGGCACTGAAATCCGCCGCTGACCGTCAGTGAACCATGGAGCCCTCGATGCACTGTCTGCCGACCGACGACCCGCTTGCTGTCCAGGCGGTCAACGCGATCCATTCCGGTGATGTGGCCGCCCTGCGACGATTGTTGACCGCTCACCCCGAACTGGCGACGGTGGGCCTCGGCGATGACGTCGATCAGCCGGGTGGCCGCGCCACGGCCCGGACGCTGCTGCACGTCGCCACCGACTGGCCCGGGCACTTCCCCAACGTCGCCGCCACCATCGAGGCGCTGGTCGCCGCGGGGGCCAATGTCGATGCCAGATTCGCCGGACCACACCACGAGACGCCGCTGCACTGGGCGGCGAGCAGCGATGACGTGGCCGCCTTGGACGCACTGCTCGACGCCGGAGCCGACATCGAGGCCCGCGGTGCCGTCATCGGCGGCGGCACCCCCATTTCTGACGCGACCGCATTCGGTCAGTGGGCCGCGGCCCGCAGGCTGCTCGAGCGTGGTGCCCGCACCACGTTCGGCGAGGCCGCGACGCTTGGTCTGATCGATCGTGTTCACGGTTATCTCGACGCCGAGATGCCGCCGACCCCACCGGAAATCACCGAAGCATTCTGGTCTGCCTGCCACGGCAACCAACCTCAGGTCGCCGATCTTCTCCTCCGACGGGGAGCCGACATCAACTGGATCGGCTGGGACGATCTGACCCCGCTCGACGCCGCGCGACGCTCCGAGGCCACC
>DATDBV010000204.1:0-7844 GCA_036524715.1 Nakamurella sp.
GCGTTGATACTGCGGGTACCCCGAGTGAGAAATCAGGGTTGTCACCTGAGGCGATCCGAGGTCCGGAAGCGGACAGTGGATGGTGCAGGAGGACACACACCGGGGCCGCCCGGGACCAGCCGGCAGCTGTGGAGGAGTATCGATGGACAAGTTCTTGAAGATCGTGGGCGCGGTCGTGGTGATCTGGATCGGCATCAGCCTGGTGCTGTGGCTGATCGGCAAGACCATCGGCCTGCTGTTCTGGGTCGCCGTCATCGGCGGCGGTATCTGGGCCGTCGCGGCCATCAACAACAAGCGCAAGAACCAGGTCGGCTCGCGACGCTGACCACGAAACGGCGGATGACCCTCGGGGGCATCCGCCGTTCTCGTCGGCCGCGGCCGGACGATCAGCTCTCGGCCAGGCGGGGCGGGAAGCCGCCGGTGGCGATCGGGGACCAGCGGGTCGGGGTGATCCGGATCAGGCACTTGCCCTGGTCGACCATGGCCTGCCGGTACTCGTCCCAGTCCGAGTGCTCGCCGGAGATACAGCGAAAGTACTCGACCAGCGGCTCGATCGCCTGGGGGATGTCCAGAACCTCGGCGTCCCCGTCGATCTGCACCCACGCCGCGCCGAAGTCGTCGGACAGCACCAGGACCGAGGCCGTCCCGGCGCGGCGGGCGTTGCGAGACTTGGCCCGCTCGGGGTAGCTGGCGATCACCACCCGCCCACGCGGGTCGATGCCGGCCGTCACTGGCGACGCCTGCACCGATCCGTCGGCTCGCGTGGTCAGCAACACGTGGTGGTGCCGGGTCCGCGCGAACGCGAGCACCTCGTCTCGGTCGACGGTACGGGCGGTGGCGATGGTCCTGGGCATGGGTCCTCCCGCTGCGGCCGGCTTGTCCGGGTCTCGGCCCGATCGTGCCAGTCGCCCGGGGTCGTCGTGCATGCGCGGCGGCGCGCCGGGCCGATGACGCGCCTGCGGAACATCAGGGCGCGGGCAGGGACGCGAAGTTCCGCTACTACGTGGCGGTGGGCGTCGCGGCCCCCGGTTTGTCGAGCGCGCGGAACATCAGGGCGCGGGCAGGGACGCGATGTTCCGCAACTACGTGGCGGGGGGTGTCGCGCCCCCCCGACATGTTGAGCGCGCGGACATCAGGTCGCCCGCAGGGACCCGATGCTCCGCAGCCCCTCCGGTCGTCCCTCAGTGTGATTGGAGCTCAGGGTTCCTCCGGTTCGAACGTGTCCGGCTCGTCGCTGGTGCCGATGCCCACGCCTCGGTCGGGCTCGGGTGGCTCCTGCGCGCGTGGAGAATCGTCATCGACGACGGGGTCGCTGGTGTTCGGCTCGGTCATCAGTTCGCTCCTTCGGCCATTTTGTCGCTCCTTCGGCCATTTTGCCCCTTGGGTACCCGCGGTGGTCGACCGCGAAACACGCGCCGAGTCGGGTGTGTCGTCGGACTGGAACGGGCACTGACGTGTGTGCCGCGGCGACGCCGCCGGCGATGGCGGAAGGAGCACCATGACCATTCCAGATCCCACATCCCCGCACCGGCCCCCCGGTGAGCCCCAGCCCGACCCCGATCCGAATCCCAGCCCGACGGACCCGCAGGGACCGCCGGTTCCGACCGACCCGTCGCCGGTCCGACCGGACCGCCCGCCGGTCCCGTTGGATCCACCGCCCACCCCCGCGCCGCAGCCGGTTGACCCGGTGCCGGGCGACCCCAATCCAGGTTCGCCGTACCCGGTCCCCGGCCCGGTCCATCCGGACCCGACCGGCCCGAACCCCACCGGACCGGATCCCAACCGGCCCACCGTCTGACCGGCACCGGCCACCCGCACGCCTGAGGGCAGGCTAGGCTTGCTGGAAAAGCGCAGGTCAGAGGGCCAGGCTGGACCCATGAGCGAGGCTTGCCGAGCGAATCATGAACACCGCGGCGGCGCACTTCGTAGGGCGGGCGGGTGGGCTCCGTGGCGGTCTGCGCGGTGCCCCGGAGCGGCGGCGCCGTGAGCGGGACCGAGTCCATGCGCACGACGCATGACGAGCCGCACGAAGCAGGGCTGGCCGGCCGACTGAACTGGCTGCGGGCCGGCGTGCTGGGCGCCAACGACGGGATCGTGTCGACCGCCGCCATCGTGCTGGGGGTGGCCGGAGCGACCGACGATCGGGGTTCGATCATCCTGGCCGGCGTCGTCGGCATGATGGCCGGCGCCATGTCGATGGCGGCCGGCGAATACGTCTCGGTGTCGACCCAGCGTGACACCGAGAAGGCGATGCTGGACAAGGAGCGGCGGGAACTGGCCGAGACCCCCGACGAGGAGCTGGCCGAACTGGCCGGGTTCTACGCGGCCAAGGGCATCGATACGGGCCTGGCCCGGGAGGTCGCGGAGCAGCTCACTGCCAGGGATGCGCTGCGTGCGCACGCCGAGGTGGAACTCGGCCTGGACCCGGACGAGTTGACCAACCCCTGGCAGGCGGCCGGGGCCAGCTTCCTGGCGTTCGTCGTCGGTGCGTCGATTCCGCTGCTGGGGGTGGTGATCGCGCCGGCCGCGTGGATCACCGTTGTCGCCGTGGCGATCGCGCTCGCCGTCACCGGTTCGGTCAGCGCCCGGCTCGGCTCCGCTCCGGTGCCCCGGGCGGTGCTGCGCAACGTCGCCGGCGGCCTGCTGGCGATGGGTGTCACCTACCTGCTCGGCACACTGGTCGGCGGTCTGATCGACTGACCGTCACCGGCCCGGCCGGACAGGCGCACCCTCTCGCCCGGACGGCCCACAGGTCGTAGGGTGATTTTCGCCCGCCTGGGCGGTGCGCCGCGTTTCTCGCCCACCGAGAGCCGACCCTGGCGGTCCGGTCACTCGTACCCGCGGAGGACGCATGCCCGTACCCGTCACTGTCGATCAACTGCCTGGGCCGCACGGCATCCCGGTGCTGGGAAACCTGTTGGACCTGAACAACCCGCACCCGATCGACACGCTGATCGGGTGGGCCCGGGAGTTCGGCCCGATCTTCAAGCTCAGCGTGCCCGGCACCACCCGCGTCATCGTGTCCGGTGCCGATCTGCTCCCGGAGATCTGCGACGACGACCGCTTCGACAAGCAACTCGGCCCCGGGCTGGTGGCCGCCCGCGGCACCCAAACCCCCGGGTTGTTCCTGAGCGAGACGAGCGACCCGCTGTGGCGGCGCGCGCACAACATCCTGATGGCGCCGTTCAGCCAGTCGAGCATGCGTGGCTACCTGCCGCGGATGGTCGACATCGCCGGCCAGCTGATGGACAAGTGGTCTCGGCTCAACCCGGACGACGAGGTGAACGTGCCCCAGGACATGACGGCGCTCACCCTGGACACCATCGCGTTGTGCGGCTTCGACTACCGCTTCAACTCTTTGTACCGGGATACCCCGCACCCGTTCGTCGCCGCCATGGTGCGAAACCTGGTGGAGGCGCAGACGCAGGCCAAGGAGCTGCCGATTCAGCGCAAGCTGCGGGTGCAGGCCCGCCGACGGGCCCGGGAGGACCTGCAGTTCCAGATCAACCTGGTCAAGGGGCTGATCGAGGATCGGCGCCGGCAGGGCGACGCCGCCGATAACACCGACCTGCTCGGCCGGATGCTCACCGGGGTGGACAAGCAGAGCGGGGAGGGTCTGCCCGACGACAACATCATCGCCCAGTGCCTGACGTTCCTGGTGGCCGGTCACGAGACGACCAGCGGGCTGCTCTCGTTCGCCATCCACTACCTGATGAAGAATCCGCGGTACATCGAGACGGCGCGGCGACAGGTCGACGACGTCCTCGGGGACTCGGACGCCCCGACCTACGAGCAGGTGCACCGGCTCACCTACGTGCGGCAGATCCTGGACGAGTCGTTGCGGCTGTGGCCGACCGCGCCGATGTTCACCCGCGCCCCCGGCGAGGACACGGTGATCGGCGGGAAGTACCTGCTGCCCAAGGGAATCGGGGTGTCGGTGCTGTTGCCGATGCTGCACCGGGATCGCAGCGTGTGGGGCGAGGACGCCGAGGACTTCAACCCCGGACACTTCGATCCCGAGCGGTTCGCGCAGGTGCCGTCGCTGGCCTACCGGCCGTTCGGCACGGGCCTGCGGGCCTGCATCGGACGGCAGTTCGCCCTGCAGGAGGCCACCCTGGTGCTGGGCATGCTGCTGCAACGGTTCGACATCATCGACCACCGGAACTACCAGTTGCACACCAGGGCCACGCTGACCGTCAAACCCGAGGACATGTGGATCCAGGTTCGGCCGCGCGTCGACCGCCCGCTCGTCCACCGGGCACCGGCCACGGAGCCGACGACCGCGGCCGATGCGGCCCCGACTCCGGTCGGGAACGCGCACGGCACCCCGCTGCTCGTGCTGTTCGGGTCGAACCTGGGCACCGCCGAGGGCATTGCCAACAAGCTCGGCCGGGAGGGTGGCGACCGCGGCTACCACGTCACCGTCGCCGCCCTCGACGACCACGGCACCGACCTACCCGCCGAAGGAGCGGTGCTGGTGGTCTGCGCGTCCTACAACGGCGAACCGCCGGAGAACGCGGTCGCCTTCGTCGACAAGCTGCGCAGCCAGGCCGCGCCGGCCGGTGCTTGCGCCGGAGTGAAGTTCGCCGTGTTCGGCTGCGGCGACACCGACTGGGCGGCCACCTACCAGGCCGTCCCGACGCTGCTGGACGCCGAATTGACCCGGCTCGGTGGCACCCGGATCCACCCCCGCGGCGCCGGGGACGCGCAGGCCGACTTCGACGGGCAGTACCGGGCCTGGCACGCGGACCTATGGACGGACGTGGCCGCCGCACTCGGACTGGCGGCCGCGGACGCCGGGCCATCTCCGGCCGGGCCCCGGCTGACGATCGCCACGGTCAACCGGCAGCTGACCAATCCGGTGATCGTCTCGTACGACGCGATGCCCACCCTGGTCACCCGCAACGTCGAGCTGACCGCGGACGGCGCGCCCGGGGTCCGGTCGACCCGGCACGTGGAGGTCGCGTTGCCGGCCGGCCTGACCTACCGCGCCGGCGACCACCTCGGGGTGCTGCCGCGCAACAGCCTGGCCCAGATCCGTAGGGCGATGCGGCGTTTCGGCCTGGACATGGGTACCTACGTCACGATCACCGCGAACAGCGGGACGCACACCCACCTGCCGGTGGACGAGCCGGCGCCGTTGCTCGGCGTGCTCGGCAGCTGCGTGGAACTACAGGCCCGCGCCACCCGTGCCGACATCGAGGTGCTGGCCGACCACACCGACGATGCGGAACAGCAGGCCGCCCTGCGGGCCATCACCGCGGACGACGGGCGCTACCGGTCGCAGGTGCGGGAGCCGAACCTGTCGGTGCTCGACCTGCTCGACAGCCATCCCGCCTGCCGGCTTCCGTTTGCGGTGTTCCTGGATCTGCTGCCCGCGCTGGCCCCGCGGTACTACTCGATCTCGTCGTCGCCGGCCGCGAGCCCGGACGCGATCGCCGTGACCGAGGGGGTGCTGGCATCGCCGGCCCGGTCCGGCGCCGGCGAGTTCAACGGGGTGTGCTCGACCTATCTCGCGTCCATGGAGCCCGGCAGCACGGTGTTCGTGTTCAAACGGGAGCCGACCATCCCGTTCCGGCCGCCGGCCGACCCGTCCGTGCCGATGATCATGGTGGGCGCCGGCACCGGCCTCGCCCCGTTCCGCGGATTCCTGCAGGAGCGGACCGCGCAGCGGGTGGGCGGGGCGACGCCGGCGCCGTCCCTGCTGTTCTTCGGCTGCCGGACTCGGTATGACCGGCTCTACGCCGACGAGCTCGCGAATTTCGCGGAGAGTGGGAATGTGCGGACCTACACGGCGTTCTCGCGAGAGCCGGGGCAGGAGCGGCGGTACGCCCAGCACGAGATGCTGGCCCGGGCCGACGAAATCTGGTCGCTCATCGAGGACGGCGCGGTCGTCTATGTCTGTGGGAACGCGCGCACCCTGGCCCCGGGCGTGCGGGCCGCGCTCACCCAGATCGCCGCGGACCGGCAGGTTCTCGGCGGAGCGGAGGCCGATGACTGGCTCACCGGCCTGCGCCGCGAGCACCGGTACCTTGAGGACATCTGGGGCGCGAACTGAGCGGCGGCCTCCCATCGGTGTTGATCATGCAGTAAGTGTTCTTCTGAGCGCTCAAAGGAACACCTACTGCATGATCAACACCAATGGGGCGGGCGCCGGTCATCGTGCAGCACCGCCGGCTGGCCCGGTCTCAGTCGATCAACCAGGTGTCCTTCGACCCACCGCCCTGCGACGAGTTCACCAGCAGCCCTTCGGATTCCAGCGCCACTCGGGACAGCGCGACGTCCGGGACCACGACCGAACCGTCCCGGCCGGCCAGCGCGAACACCCGCAGGTCCACGTGCCGGGGCCGCAGACCCTCGGCGGTCAGCGTGGGATGCACGGAGAACCGGATGACCTCCTGCGCGATGAACCGGTGCGGCGCCGCCGCCACCTGCTCGAGCATCGCGGCCACCTCCGGCTCGGTCAGATCGGGGCCGATCATCACCCCGGTCCCGCCGGACCCGTCGACCGGCTTGACGACCAACTCGGCCAGCCGGTCCCGCACGCCCTCGTACTGCCCGGGGTGGGCCAGCATCCAGGTGCCGACGTCGCCGATCAGCGGCTCCTCGCCGAGGTAGAACCGGATCATCGGGTGCACGAATGCGTAGATCGCCTTGTCGTCGCCGACGCCGTTGCCCGGCACATTGGCGACCGACACCGTGCCGGCGCGGCAGGCCGCGACCAGTCGCTCGTTCACCGCGGCGTGCACCGGCTCGCCGGCGATCAGCTCGTCGTCGCCCAGACGCCGGTACAGCACGTCCACCGGCATCGGGGCCCCGGCCACCATCGCGGTCACCCCGGCCTCGTCGAAGGACAGGTCGGCGGGCGTGACGACAGGCACGCCCATCAGCTCGGCCAACAACCGGTGTTCGTACCAGGCCGAGTTCGCCGGACCGTCTGACAGCACGGCCACCTGCGGGGTGTCCCGCGGGCACCGGGGTGCCGCCGCTTGCCTCAGCGCCGCCAGCAGATCGGCGCCCACCGTCTCCGGTGACCGCAGCCCCGGCCAGGGATGCAGGACGGGCAGTTCCGCCGCCGCGGTCCGCCGGTTGGCAACCGCGTACGCGAGCCCGGAAGGTACTCGCAGGTTGTCCTCGAGGACCACCCACTCGCCGTGCGGTGCGTGCAGCAGGTCGAAGCCGACGACGGTCGCCCTTGGGCGGCCGCCGGGCGCGAGATCGGCGGCCGCGGGCAGGAATCCGGGGCACTCCCGGACCACAGACTCCGGGATGACGCCCTCCTGAACGATCCGCATCGGGCCGTAGACGTCGTCCAGGAAGGCGTTCAACGCACGGGCCCGCTGGGCCAGGCCCGCGTGGATCGCGGTCCAGTCGTCCAGGCCGATGACCCGGGGGATAGGGTCGAGCGGGAACGGTTGCTCGGTGAGCACACCGTCGATCTCCGCGATGAACGAGATGCCCTCGGCCACCCTGCGCTGGTCCAGGTCCTTGGCGGTCGCCCGCAGGCCGTCGACGCCGCCCGGGGTCAGCGCCTCGACGATGGCCATGTATCCGGGCCGGACCGTCCCGTCCTCGGCGACGGCCTCGTCCAACGGTCCCGGCCGATAGCCGGCCAGCAGCTCCGAACGCTCGGTCATCGCCCGGCCCACCGCAGATGCCACTGGACGATGCCCTCCGTCGAGGCGATCCGCCCCTCGCGTCCCACGATGGTGTGTCCTTCGCCGGGCAGCAGCATGAGTTCGGTCGGCACCCCCGCCTCGGCGAGGGCGCGCGCGGCCTGCACCGATTCGATGACCGGCACGTTGGTGTCACTTTCGCCGTGCATGAAGAAGGTGGGTACCCGC
>DATDBV010000205.1:0-6998 GCA_036524715.1 Nakamurella sp.
GGCACGACCGTCCAGGTCACGCCGTCCACGTCCTGCACACCGGTGGCCGATCCGACGACGCCCAGCTCGGCGGCCTGGATCTGCGGCAACTCGCCGCTGGACTGGACCAGGGTGATGAACCGGCCGTGGTCGGTCAGCCAACCCCCGCGCACCGCGGGGGGCTGCCGGTCGCTGCCCGGGGCCGCGGTGAAGGTGAAGGAGTTGGGATTCCATCCATCGGGCAGGTCCGTCGGGACGATGACCGGGAATCCGACCAGCGGGGCCGCCCGGTCCAGACCACCGTCCACGTCGGCCGTCGGCGCCTGCCCGTCGCTCGGTCCGGCCGGTGCGAAGCCGGCCTGGCCGTAGAAGAACATCACCCCGAAGACGACGACCGCCAGCGCCACCACCGCCATGGCCATGCTGCTCAGGGTCTTGGGTCGGGGTGCTGCCACCGCACCATCGTCGCACGGCGGGCGGATCGCACTGGCGTCGTCGGCAGGCCTCCGTGCGGTCGGCTCGACCCGACGTCGGGCCGGGGGAGCCAGCTCGGACTCGGACCTGCTCCGTTGGCGAACCCGAGCGGGTGGGCCGGTCCGCGACCCGGCCGGCGCCCGCCGAATGTGACCGAAATCCGTTGCGGCCCGGCCCGGTGGGGTGAGCCCGACGCGCGGCGCCCCGATAGCGTTTGCGCCATGGCTGAACACGACGACGTGACGACCGAGTACCGCATCGAACACGACACCATGGGCGAAGTACGGGTCCCGAAGAACGCCAGGTACCAGGCGCAGACCCAGCGCGCGGTGGAGAACTTCCCGATCTCGTTCCGCCCCCTGGAGCGCTCCCAAGTGCGCGCGCTGGCCCTGATCAAGGCGGCGGCTGCGAAGGTGAACGCGCAGCTCGGGGTGATCTCGCCGGAGATCGGCGCGGCGATCCAGGGAGCGGCGGCGCAGATCGCCGACGGCGGACACTACGGCGAGTTCCCGATCGACGTGTTCCAGACCGGGTCGGGCACCAGCTCGAACATGAACACCAACGAGGTGCTCTCCACCCTGGCGACCGAATCGCTGGGCAGCAAGGTGCACCCGAACGACCACGTCAACGCCTCGCAGTCGTCCAACGACGTGTTCCCGACGTCGATCCACGTGGCCGCCACCGAATCGGTGGTCAAGACCCTGCTACCCGCGCTGGCCCACCTCGAGGCGGCGCTGCAGGCCAAGGCGGACGAGTGGGCGGAAGTGGTCAAGTCCGGCCGCACCCACCTGATGGACGCCACCCCGGTGACGCTCGGGCAGGAGTTCGGCGGGTACGCCCAGCAGATCCGGCTCGGGCAGGAACGGCTCAACGCCTCGCTGCCCCGGCTGGCCGAGCTGCCGCTCGGCGGCACCGCGGTCGGCACCGGCATCAACACCCCGCCCGGCTTCTCGGCCGCCGTGATCGCCGAGCTGGCAGACTCCACCGGCCTGCCGTTCACCGAGGCGCGCAACCACTTCGAGGCGCAGGCCTCCCGGGACGGCCTGGTGGAGACCTCGGGCCAGCTGCGCACCATCGCGGTCGGTCTGACCAAGATCTGCAACGACCTGCGCTGGATGGGCTCCGGCCCGACCGCGGGTCTGGGCGAGATCGCACTGCCCGACCTGCAGCCCGGCTCGTCGATCATGCCCGGCAAGGTCAACCCGGTGCTGCCCGAGGCCACCTTGATGGTGTGCGCGCAGGTGATCGGCAACGACGCGACCGTCGCATTCGCCGGCTCGCAGGGCAACTTCGAGCTGAACGTCATGTTCCCGGTGATGGGCCGGAATCTGCTGGAATCGATCAACCTGCTGGCCAACGTCAGCCGGGTGCTGGCCGACCGCTGCGTCAGCGGCATCGTCGCGAACGTGGAGAAGTGCCGTGCCTACGCCGAGTCCTCGCCGTCGATCGTGACGCCGCTGAACAAGTACATCGGCTACGAGGAGGCCGCCAAGATCGCCAAGCTCGCGCTCAAGGAGGGCAAGACGATCAAGCAGGTGGTGCTCGAACGGGGCCACGTCGACAAGGGCGCGCTGACCGCCGAGCAGCTGGACGCCGCCCTCGACGTGCTGTCCATGACGCACCCCTGACGGATTCCGCCCGCCTGCACGAGGCTGCTTCGCACCGGAGCCCACCCGAGTGAAACCGTCGGTTGACGGCCGACGAGCTCAAGCCGATCTCCAGCAACTAGGCGCGGCTGATGACCCCCGAGTGCTTGGCGAGGGTCCGTTGGAACGCCTCGTCGAACCGAGCCACGGCCCGATCATGGCCACCGGCCCTCTTGGTTCTGGTCGGGATGTCAGGAAATGTGAACCGAAAATCGGACATGGGGACAAGCGAGCGCACCGCACGGCCCGCGAGAACCGGCGAGAACCGGCGAGTGAAGGTCAGTGTCCGCCTCGTGACCATGATCCTTCGCTCGTCGAGAACGGCCCCACTCCGACGTCAGCGGGACAACGTCGAGCCGGGGTTGTCCTGCGGGTCCAGTGCCCGCTTAATCGCCCGGTGCACGTCCAGCGCCACCGGCCCGACCTCGTGGGCCAGGAAGTCCTGCTTGATCCGGCCGATGCCGTGCTCACCGGTCACCGTGCCGCCCAGCGCCCGGCCGGCGTCCAGGATCCGCCCGAACGCCGGCCCGCGCCACCTGGGCGGGGTCGCCCGCGCCGCGGACGATCGTCGGGTGCTTTGTTGCCGTCACCGGCGTGCCCGACAACGCCGATGATCAACTGAACGTCGTCGGCAATCTCGGAGCACGCGTGGATCGGAACGGCTCTGCGCCAGACAGCAGTCACATCACTCCGAGATCCACTCGCGCAGCCTTCTACGACTGCTGGTGCGGATGTCGGATCCGCTTGCGAGGGCCAGACAGATCAATTCGGCGCCGATCCGTCCAATTCGGGCGCGATTCGCCGAGTTGAGCAGCGCAGTGCGGATCACCCGGAGCCGAAGCGGACGTTTCGGAATATTTCGGACTCCCGAGGGCACGACTGAACAGCGCTGCCGGGCAAGCGGACCGGCCCCGCGGACGGTCTCAGCGACGCGGACCTTCGCCGGTCTCGTCGTCGGAGTCATCGGAGTCGGGCCGGAACTGCTGGGTGCGCGGCGCCTCCGCCGGTCCCGGCCCACCCGGATCCTGGGTCCCGGCGCCACCTGGCGGGCCACCGGCGAACTCCGCCGGCACGGTCCAGTTCTGCGGCCCGCCCTGCTGGGAGCCGCCCTGCCCCGACCCGCCCTCCTGGGAGCCGCCCTGCCCCGACCCGCCCAGCGGCGGCTGCGGCCGGGTGGGTGGGCCGGACGTCCCGGCACCGCGCTGCCCCGTCCCCGGTGGGATCACCTGCGTCGGCCCGCCGATGTACTGCGTCGGCCCCGGCGGGATCTGCTGGGTCGGACCGGGGGGATCGAACCGGGTCGGCGCGTTCGGGTCGACACCGTAGGGATGGGTCCGGCCGGACAACAGGCCGTAGGGGTCGGCGCCGGGCGGCGGACCGCCCGGCGCGGGCCCGGTGGGCGGCAGCACCATCGTCGGCGCGTCCGACATCGGGTCGTAAATCGGGTCGTACGCGCTCTGCTCCCGGGACGCGGCATCGGCGAGCTGCTTCTCCTGCTCGGCCCGTGCCGCCTCCTTGTTGCGGCGGTACACCACGAACCAGGTGATCAGGCCGGCGAGCACGACCAGGGCCAGGATCAACCAGATCCACCAGTTGCTGCCCCCGTCGCTGTCGGTACCGGCGGCCGCAGCGGTCGTGGTCGCCGACGTGGGCGCCGCGCTACTGGAGGTCACCGAGCTGCTCGTCTCGCTGGTCGGTGACGGCGTCGGGCTGGGCGTCGGAGTCGGGGTGGGCGTCGGCGTGGGCGTCGGCACCAGCACCTGGAAGCTGGCCACCCCGACGTTTCCCGACTCCGCGCCGATCGCCTCGAGCCGGTGCGTGCCGTCCACGAAGTCGGCCGGGACCACGAAGTCGACGCGGGCCACCCCGGTCGAATCGGCGGTCACCGGGGACAGCGTCACCGGTTGGGAGAACAACGTCAGGTTGACCTGCTCGCCGCCCTTGAACCCGGAGAAGATCACCTGCTGGGTGGCGCCCGGCGCGATCGTCGGCGACCCGACCTGCTGCACGATCGCGCTGGACGGGGTGGGCGGTGCCGAACTGGAGGACGGCGGCGGCTTGAAGGACAACGCGACCTTGTTGTTCAGCTCGTCGTCGTCGCTGCCGTCGGCGACCGTGTAGAGGGCGCACCTGCCGGTCACGCAGTCCACCGAGCCGCCGGCGACCGACGGCAGGGCCAGGGTGACCCCGAACGACCCGTTGTTCCAGTTGGTCACGTTCACGCCGGTGCCGCTCTTGACGACATGGGCCCACGCCCCGGGCGGCGACACGTTGCCCGGGATCGGGCCGCCCACGCAGTCGGCGAGGTCGGGGGTCGCGCCGGCATCCGGGCAGACCGCGATGTACATGCTGCCGGCGTCGTCCCCGAAGCCCTCTCCCCGGACCTGGATCACTGCCCCGGTGTCGGCCAGGTCGGTCGTCGGGTCGACGATCAGCTTCGCGCTGCCGTTGGTCACGGTGGTCGGCGCGACGATCCGGGCGGCACCAACAGCCACCGGGGTGGCCTGCGCCGGAACCAGCGCGACGGTGACCGCCAGCGTGCCGGCGGCAGCGACCGCCAGCGCGAAGGCTCCGATTCGTGCCCGCTTCATCGACGTCCCTCGATCGTTCGACCGGCCGGGCACCCGCCAGGGACCCGGTGTTTCCTCGCGCCACTGTGCCGCCTGGACCCGGCGGACGCACCTCGACCCGCCGCCGTCATTACCGTCACCCGCGTCACGGTCACCGGCTCACCGGAGATCGGCACCGAGGCGCCCGATGACCAGATGATGCGGGTGCAGCCGGTGGCGGTCCAGCCGCAGCCGGGCCGTCCACAGGCCGTCGTCGCGCAGCCACGAGGCCATCGTGCCCGGGTCGACGAAATCGAACGTCGCCGCACCGGCGCCGTCCCGTTCGGTGATGCCCAATACGGAGACCGCCAACGTCTCCTGCCATCGGTTCCAGGTCGCCTTCCAACGGGGGGTCGGGCTCATCTCCTTGACCAACAGCAGGCCGCCCGGTGCCAACTCGGCTGTGGCCAGCGCCAACAGCGACCGCTGGGCGGACGCAGGCAGGAGGTAGAGCACGTCCACGATGACGATCGCGTCCCACGGGCCCGCCGGCACGGCCCCGGACTCGGCCACCCGGAAGGTCAGGTCGGCTCCCGGGACCGCGGCGGCGACCTGCCGGGCCAGCGTGATCTTGTCGGCGTCGATGTCCACCCCGACCACCGTCCGGCCGGGGCCGGTCAGCGCCGCGTAGGTGCTGAACAGTCCGTGCCCGCACCCGATTTCCAGCACCCGTCCGGCCGGCGGCAGCAGCGCCACCAGCCGCGGGAACGGCGCGCTCCACCAGCGAACGGTGGCGTGCAACCGTGCGGAGACGGGCAGGTTCCGAAACGCGCCGAGGGCGGCGCGGCCGGGCCCGGTCGGACGGCGATCGATCACGAACACCGGATCACTGTGCCCCATCGGCGATCAGGTCCCGGAACGAGCCCAGCGTGTAGCCCAGGGCGGTGACGAGCGCCCGGGTGGCCGGGTCGCACAGCATGGCCAGCTCGTCGGGCCAGCGATAGCCACCCCACTCGAAGCGACCAAGGTCCGGATCGTCCGCCTCGCCCGGGTGGGTGTTGATCTCCACCGATCCCCCCGACAGCGGCAACGCCCCGGTGCGCCCGCCGACCGCCGAGCGGAAGGCTGCGCCGTCCATCGCGCCCGCCTCGTCGAGCCCGGCAAAGGTCGTCGTGGTCGCCAACCCGGCCGACGACACCCGCCGGCGCAGGACCGCGGACAGCAGGTTGACCGCTGCCCCGACCGGTAGCAGCCGGCCGCTGCGCGGGGTCCGGATCGCGGGCACGCCCCGTTCGGTGGCCAGCTCGACGATGACCCGGGCGACCGTCGGCCACAGATGGGTGTGCTGGTGCGTGTCCACGTGGGACACGGGCTGCCCGGCGGATGCGATCCGGTCGAGCTGGGCGGTGAACTCGCGCCGCACGTCGTCGGGGTCGAGCCGGCCCGTCCCGCCCCGGCGGACGACCGTCCGGTAGCTGAGTGGGAAGGCGCCCCGCCGGTCGACCAGGGTCGGGATCTCCCGAGCCGACAGCAACGGCGGATCTTCCCCGACGATCGCCAGGTGGGCGCCGACGTCCAGCTCCGGGTGGTCGGCCAGCATCCGCACGGCCAGCTCGAACGACCGGCCGACCGCCAGCAGCGAGGTCGCCGTCACCACGCCATCGCGATGCGCCCGCAAGACCGCCCGGCACACCCCGTCGGTCAGTCCGAAGTCGTCCGCCGACACCACCAGCGTTGCTCGACGCACGGGCCGTCTCGTCGGCCGGGTCACGGCGCGGCCGGCGACCCGGCAGCCTTGAGTTCGGAGCGCAGCCGCGCCATCTCGCCGAGCATCTTCCTGATCACCGACGGCGACGACAGGGTGGACACCCCGCGGGTGCGGGGGAAATAGTCGACGCCGATCTGCAGGATGGTGAACCCGGCCTTCTGCGTCCGGATGACCAGCTCGGCGTCGATGAACGATCCCTCGCTGGACAGCGTGACGGCCTCCAGGACCCGACGCCGGCACAGCTTGAACGCGAAGTTGATGTCCCGCAGCCGGGTGCCGAAGGACAGCTGGATGAGCCAGTTGTAGACCCACGAGTAGACGGCCCGGCGCAGGCCCTCGCCGGTGCGGTCGAGCCGGTAGGCGCAGACCATGTCGGCCTCGTAGTTGCGCAGCACCCGCAGCGCCCGGACCAGCTCGATCATCTCGAACGGCAGGTCGGCGTCGGTGTAGAGGACGACGTCACCGGTGGCCGCGGCGAAACCGCTCTTGATGCTGCCGCCCAACTTGCGGTTGCGCTCGTGATGGACCACCCGGATCCGGGAATCGGCCTCCACCAGCTCGTCGGCATAGTCGCCGGTGCGG
>DATDBV010000206.1:0-3986 GCA_036524715.1 Nakamurella sp.
CACCGCCCGGTCCGGCCGGCCGCCCGACGCGGTGATCGTCATGGCCGCCCCCAGCGGATACTGCCCGCCGAGCCCGACGCCGAGGATCAGCAGCCCGGCCACGGACGTCGCCGCGGACATCGAGAGCCAGGCCAGCGCCCAGCCGGCAAGTGTCACCGCGACACCGACCAGGAACAGGATCAGCGGCGGCCACCGGCGGGCCAGCGGGGCGAGGATCAGCCGGCCCAGCGCCATTCCGCCGACCACCGCGGACACCATCCCGGAGGCGGTCCCCGGCGACCAGTTGAGCGGCCTGCCCCACCGGCTCACCCCTTCCGCGCCATCGAAGACTGGCCGTCTTCGCCTACGTCGGTTGCTGAGTTCAGACCGAGCTTTGAGTCACCTGGTGCCGTGTCGGCTACCGGCGACGACTGGCCGGCCGCTGGTGATGGGGTTGCGCCCGAGGAATTGAGCGATCTCCCGTGCGACGGGCTCGGGTCGCTGGATGTGCAGGAGATGGCCGACGCCGTCGATCTTGCAGTCCTGCAGGTGTGGGAGTGACGAGCGCAGGAAGGCGGCAACCTCTACCCACAGGGGCTGGGTCCGGGTGCCCCGAACGGACAGCACGGGTTGGTGGATGGTGGCTGCCTGTTCCGCACCGAACCCCCATTGGGTAAGGGCGGGTAGCTCGACACCGAAGAAGGTGTCGGCGTCTTTGATCGCCTGCGTCAGGGCGCCGGGGACACGTTGGTCGAGTACGTCTCGGCACGTTGGCCAGTCCAGGCCGCTCACCACGCTCATGAAGAGGGCCAGGGCTTCTTCGGGCTCGCCCCGTTCGTATGCCGCGAAGGCGGGGCCGACCTGTCGGAAGAACGTCTCGCCGCTGGGTACCGAGAACAGCGAGAGTTCCAGCAGGATCAACGTGTGAACGGTCTCGGGATTCTCCAGGGCCAGCTGGGTGGCGACGGCCGCGCCGCTGGAGTGGCCCGCGACGTGCGCGCGCCGAACGCCGAGGTGGTCAAGGAGCGCGGCGGCATCGGCCGCATGATCCGCGATGCTCACTGGCGGCTCGGTGTGGGTGCTGCCGACCCACCCCCGCTTGTGGTACCGGATCAACTGGTACCGGCCGGCCAGCGCGGGTTCGGAAACCAGCGGCAGAAAACCGTCGGCGAGGACGGGGCTGATGAGCAGCACGGGTTCGCCCGATCCGACCACCTCGTATTCCAGCACGACACCGTTGACCGTTGCGTTCTGCATGACTCCTCCTCGGGTTGGGGCTGGTTGGCGCGGGATTGCTTGTCCCTCACTGGAGCTGCGTGAGCAAGACTGTTACCGCGGTGACTCTCACGGTTACGATTTCGACGGCGCCCTCCGGGCTCTTACCGTGCCGCGGGAGGGGAGGTGCGCGATGAGCGACGGCGTCGGTGGTGATCTGCTTCGGCGCGCCCATGCGGCCGCTTCCCGCGGAGACTTGACGAAGGCCTTCGACCTGTTCATGGAGGCAGACGCGGATGACCTCCTGGGCCTCCCCGATCTCGCTGTTCTTGGCGATATCGCCTACGGGGCAGGTCATCTCGATGTGACGATCGAGACGTGGGAACGCGCGTACGCCGGGCTTCTCCATGCCGGCGACCCGGTCGGCGCGGCGGGCGCGGCAGTTCGCGTCGCGATGCACCTGCTCTTCGATACCGCTCTGATGGCGCCGGTCCGTGGCTGGTTGGGTCGGGCGGAGCAGCTTCTCCAAGATCAGGGGGAGACATCGGCTCATGCGTGGTGGGCGGTTGTCCGCAGCTACGAGCGGATGCTGACCGGCGATCTGCCCGGTGCCCGGGAGTGGGCCGGCCGGGCCGTCGAGGTTGGTGCCAAGTGTGACCAGGCGGCGTTCGCCGTCGGACGGGTGGCCCAGGCGCGGATGCTGATCCTGGACGGCGATGTCGGGGAAGGTCTGGCGCTGCTCGAGGACGCGGGGGTAGCGGCGGTTTCCGGGAACCTCGATCCGCTCTCGACCGGGATCGTCTACTGCGAGCTCGTGTGCGCCCTGCAAGGACTCGCGCAGTACGACCTGGCCGAGGAATGGACCGAGGCCATGGAACGGTGGTGCCACACGAACGCCATCGGCAGCATCCACGGGCGCTGCCGAGTCCACCGCGCCGAAATCCTCCGGCTGCGCGGGTTGTGCCACGAGGCCGAGGCAGAAGTGCTCCAGGCCTGCGAGGAACTGCGCCCCTACCTGCACCGCGAACTGGGCTGGCCACTGAGCGAGCTCGGACGTATCCGACTCCGCAAGGCAGATATCAACGGCGCCGAGGAAGCCTTGCTGGCCGCTGACGGCGCCGGCTGGGATCCTCAACCAGGACTCGCGCTGGTGCGCCTGGCCCAGGGGGACGTGTCGACGGCGGCCGCAACCATCCGAGACGCACTGGCGAACCCTCTGCGGGTGCCCTCCAAGGAGCTGCCACCGAACACCGACCTGCGGCGAGCGCCGCTGCTCGAGGCGCAGGTCGAGATCGAGATCGCGGCCGGCGACATCGTCCGGGCCCGATCGGCCGCCGACGAGCTCACCGTTGTCGCTGCCCGATTCCAGAGCAAGGCGTTGACCGCCGGCGCGGCCCTCGCGCACGGACGGGTGCACCTCGCCGCAGGCACACCCGACGCCGAACGGTTCCTTTCCGACGCCGTGCGACTCTGGAACGAGGTCGGCGCCCCGTACGAGGCGGCGCTCGCCCGCAGCGCCCTCGCCGCGGCGTTCCGCGCCGGCGGCGCCAACCACCGAGCCGCCCAGGAACTCCAGGCCGCCCGCACCGTCCTGGACCGGATCCAAACCGAGCCGCCGGCCGACCCAGCCACCCCCGGCCCCAACGTGTTTCGCCTCGAGGGTGACTACTGGTCGGTGGTCTACGAGGGGCAGATGGTGCGGATGCGCGACCTGCAGGGCATGCGATATCTCGCACGTCTGCTCGCCGACCCCGGACGGGAGTTCCACGTGCTCGATCTCGTCGCCGCCGAAGCCGAAAGCAGCCCGCCCAGAGGAAATGCTCGCGCGACCGGCCTTTCACACGCACTCGGCGATTCCGGTGAGATGCTCGACGCACGAGCCAAGGACGCCTACCGACGACGACTCATCGAGATCGACGAGGACATCGACCAGGCGCAGGCAAGCGACGACATCGAACGGGCAGCCCAGGCCGACCGTGAACGGGACTTCCTCGTTCGAGAACTGTCTCGCGCGGTCGGCCTGAGTGGTCGAGGTCGACGAGCCGGATCCGCATCCGAGCGAGCCAGGGCCAGCGTGACCCGGGCGCTCCGCCAGGCGATGAACCGGATCAGTGGACACCACCCCCAACTCGGTGAGCATTTCGACCGCACTATCCGCACCGGCACCTACTGCTCCTACCTGCCCGACCCACACACCCCCGCCCGCTGGGATCTCTGATCGATGGGGTGCGGTCGGCCCCCCCTTGCTTGATCGGGACGCCACCCTCGCCGGTGGCGCACGCCCGGTCCGGATCGGTTCGGGCGGCAAGGGCCGACGACACCGCGATGTGCGGCGGGTGCGGTGCGACCGGGTCTCTGGCGCTTCTCGAAACGATCGCGGATATCGCTTTCCCGTAGGGCAACGACTTCGTCATTTGGGATCGCCGTCACGACGGGTCAACCGGCAAAGGGGCGGCACCCAGCGCGACGATCGCGTCGATCGTGTCCACCTGGGGTCCGACAGTCAGCGCGGGGCAGCCGTCCGTCGTTCCGAGGCCAGCACGCCCGCGGCCGCACCCACTGCGAGCAGCGGGATGACCAGGAACGCCGCCTGCACCCCGACCGTGTCGGACAGGGTGGCCAGCGCGAACGGACCCAGACCGGAGGCCAGACCGACGCCGACGGCCAGCACCGCCACCGCCCGGTCCGGCCGGCCGCCCGACGCGGTGATCGTCATGGCCGCCCCCAGCGGATACTGCCCGCCGAGCCCGACGCCGAGGATCAGCAGCCCGGCCACGGACGTCGCCGCGGAC
>DATDBV010000207.1:0-3276 GCA_036524715.1 Nakamurella sp.
TGGCGGTTCACCACCGGGCCGACGTGGCTGCAGGTGTATGCCGATGACGAACGAATCATGCCCACCGTCGACCCCTACCGCCGGGAGCGGACCATCGGGCTGGGTGCGGCGATCGAGAATGCGGTCATCGCGGCGCCCGCCAAGGGCCTGCGACCCACCCTGACGATCCTGCCCGACGGACCCGAGTCGGACCTGGCCGCCCGCATCGACGTCGTCGCCGATCGTGTCGAACTCACCCCACTCGCCGAGGCGATCGCCGAACGCCGCACCAACCGTGGCCCGTACCGGTCCGAGGCCGTCGATCCGGCGCTGCTGGCCGAGCTGGCCGGGCTGGCCGGGCCGGCTGATGCGGGGACCGGGGTGCGTTGGGTGACCGACGACGGGTCGCGTCAGGCATTGGGCGAACTGCTGGTCGACGCGGCCCAGGCCATCGTCGACGACGACGCGATGTCCCGGGACGGCTACTCCTGGTTCCGGCCCTCGACGTCGGCCGCCGACGCCCATCGGGACGGGCTGACCGTGGACGGCCAGGGCCTGGCCGCACCACTGCGGGCGGTCGCCAAGCTGGTGCCGTCGATGACCTCCCGATCCCTGTCCGACGCGACCTGGGTGAAGCAGACCAGGAATGTGCACACCAAGACCGCGGCCGCCTACGGTGTCGTGCTCGTCGACGACCCGTACGACCGCGCGCACCAGCTCGCCGGTGGTCGGCTGGCGCAACGGGTACACCTGACGGCGACGACCAAGGGTCTGGCGCTGCAGCACATGAACCAGATCACCGAGCGGATCGACCGCGACCGCCGCAGCGACCTGCCCGGCGACTATCCGGCCCGGCTCGCCGGGATTGTCGGCGACGACGCCGCGAGGGTGCTCTGCATCTTCCGGGTGGGATGGCCCGCGCGTCCGGGCAAGCCGTCGCCGCGGCGGGCGGCGCACCAGGTTGTCAACCATGAGTGACAGCCTGCGAATCAGGAGACCTGCGGCCCCTGCGTGCTGCACAGCTGACTGCGGACCCAAGCTTTGAATCTGTCAATTCGGGTCTTCGGCTTGACTGGTGGATCGGCCGACCCGGCCGGCGCACCCACCGCTCCCGGAGGATCAACGAGCACGGCTGCGGACTGTGGCCGGGTGATGAAAAACCGCTGCTGCAGCGACACCCTCACCTGCTGATCCGGGGCGATGGCGGCCGAATAGGTGACGTCTTCGCCGATCCGCTCGACCAGCGGCCCGCCGACGGTGGGCAGCACCAATCCGCGACAACCCTTCGGAAGGGATGGACCGATGTTGAAGCAGTCGTCGACGAGGTCCTTCGCCCGGACCGATTTGACGAGCTGGCGGTTGGACAGCAGTCGGCAGGCCAATCGATCAGGCGGGTACGGCTTGGGTGAGTTCAAGTGGCCGATGGCCAACCGGATTCCTTCGACGGTAGCAGGGAATTGACATTCACCGCGACACAGCTCTTGAAGGACGGCCAGACATTCTTCGCGCCGAAAACTCTTGGCGATATCGCTCACGACGAGCAGGACCCAATCCAACTCATCGGTCATTGCCGTCACGGGAAGACTGACTTCCGACGTCAGCTCCCAGGCATAGCTCGGATCTTTCAGGTCTGCGTGGCGCAGTTCCGTTTGTGACCTGACCGGTCGTCCGTTCCCGGTCCCGTGTAACGATTTCCATCGACCGGGTCCGCCCCAGGTGGTCGTGAACCGAACAGGGTTCGATTGCTCGATGACCCGCGTGGGTATCCACGTCTTGACATCGTCCTTCTCGAGTTCGTCCCGGAGCGTGGAGTTGATTCTTGACAGAGCGGCGGCGTAGCGCGAGTCGTCGGCGGCGTCGTGCATCTTTCATTCCTCGCCTTGTTCGGGATGCAGTTGGCGGTGCAGCCATCGATATCGAACGGTCTGCCGAATGGGTTCGAGATCGGAATCGGCGTCGATCCATCGATCACTCATCTGCCAGCTTCCCGGCCGTTCCAGGGATGTTTCGAGCCAGGTCAGGGCCGTGTCCGGGTCCCCTTTGCGACTGGACATGCAGGCGAGGTTGTAGCTCAGTTGGTACCAGGACCAGCTCTTGGCCGCGCGCTTTTCGACCCTCCTCATTTCTCGACCGTTTGGATTGTTGATCAGCCGGAGGGACTTGGCGGTCCATCTTGCGTAGTGCAGCAGGCTGTCCCGACCGAACTTCTTGATTCCGGGCGGCCACCAGACGTCGCGTTCGCTTCTGCGGAGCGCGCGGGTGATGATGACGGGCCAGGTCATGGTCTGCTTGATTCGCACGAACATCGCGTCGGCCACTTTGCCGAAGACTGTTGCCGGATCGTCCGCGGGATCGCCGGTTCGGGGGCCACCTATCAGCGAATCGAGTCGACTCAGTGTCGAGTCGCTCACCCCCATTGCCTTGGCCGCGCGCCTGATCTGTTCCGCGATTCTCCGACGATCCGCGAGCGAACTGTCATTCCACGACTCGGTGTGTTCGGTCAGCATGTTCAGCCCTACCGCCAAGCGGTAGCGCGCGATGCTGTAGCGGGGATGCGCGGCCACGGCCCGGGCCGACGCCGAAATTGCGTCCATCGCCCGCCCGTCGATCGCGTAGTTGAAGGCGAGCTTCTGGAGCAGCACTCCACTCGACGGAGCCTGGGCAACCGCACATTCCAGGTCGGCCGTCGCCTGTCTGGCCGGATCGTCGAAGCGGGCGAGGGCCTGGGAGGTGTCCTTGTCCCAGCGAGCCCAACTGGCAATGCGGGTGCTCCGGGCCAGGACGACCGCCGCGGCCCAGAAGCCGGCGGCCCGGCAGGCTTCGATCCCGTTCGGACCCGTCTGCGTGCCGACGTCGATCTCGCTGCTTGCACCGGCCCCCGAGACCCGGACGAGGACGGTCCACGGGCCGCCAGGCTCCTCCGATGGCACCACGTCGAAGGTGATCTCAGATCCTCGCGGAGTGCGTACGATGCTCTTCAATGCCGCAATGATGACGCTATACCAGGTATCGCTGATTCCAGGAATTTCCAGCAGGTCGGTCACCGGTTCGATCGCGGACGAGCCGGGAATGGCTCCTGGTTCGGACAGGTTCCGCAGCACGGATGCACGCAGGGTGGCCTTTTGGATGTCGATTGTCGATGGGTCCCCGTCGTGTGGCGACTTGGTCGTATTCGGAGTGATTGTCACCGGGCCCGGAAGTTGATCGTAGGACCGCAGTTGTATCATCCGCCAGAACAGGAGGGCAATGATCGCGATCAAGGCCCAGCCCGCCGTCTCCAGCGCGACCGGTGGATCG
>DATDBV010000208.1:0-7399 GCA_036524715.1 Nakamurella sp.
GCTCGACCCCAGCCACGGCGGCCTGAACCTCGGGTTCCCGCAGAACGACTGAGCCGACCTCCGGCGGGTTCGCTGATCAAAGCCGGGTCGAGTCGGGCATCTCCGGCATGCCAACGCGGAGATGATCAGCGAACCAGCCCCGCGCACCCGGGTTCGCTGATCAAAGCCGGGTCGAGCCGGGCATACCCGGCACGCCAACCCGGAGATGATCAGCGAAGCAAGCAACCGCAGCCGCAAGCTCGACCGACCAGGACCGCGCGGGCACGTCGACCATCTGACCGACTTCCCCCATTTCCAAGGCGTCGCTACGCGGGCTGCAAATAGACAGCGGGCTGCAAATAGACAAAGGAGTCCACGCATGAATGCACACCTCGCCTCGGCGTCCGAAGCCGAGCTGCCACCACTGACCGACGGTCCCCACCGCAAGCGGATCGGCCTCACTCGATCGTGGCCTGCCTCGGCGGCCTGCTGTTCGGCTACGACACGGGCGTGGCCAACGGCGCCGAGGGGCCGATGGCCAAGGAGCTCGGGCTCGATCTGCTGCAGGTGGGCATCGTCATCAGCTCGCTGGTGTTCGCGGCCGCCGTCGGCGCCCTCGTCGGCGGGAAAATCTCGGACGTCATCGGACGTCGCAAGACGATCCTGATCCTCGCGGTGCTGTTCTTCCTCGGCGTCGTGCTCGTCGTCTTCTCCCCGGCCGGACCCGAACCGGGCACGTTCTCCCCGACCGGCTTCGCGGTCCTGGTGGCCGGCCGCATCATTCTCGGACTCGCGGTCGGCGGCGCCTCGACGGTGGTCCCGGTCTTCCTCGCCGAGATGGCACCCTACGAGATCCGCGGCTCCATCACCGGGCGCAACGAGCTGGCGATCGTGACCGGGCAGCTCGCCGCCTTCGTGGTCAACGCGATCCTCGCCACCACCCTCGGCGATCACATGGAAGGCGTCTGGCGCATCATGTTCGGAGTCTGTGCGCTGCCCGCCATCGCGCTGTTCTTCGGCATGCTGCGGATGCCCGAGTCGCCCCGCTGGCTGGTCGAGAAGGGCCGCCACGACGAAGCGCTCGCGGTGTTGAGGCAGGTGCGTTCCGAAGAACGCGCCCTCGCCGAACTCGGCCAGGTCGAGCTCGTCGCCGAGGAGGAGCAGGAGCAGCACCAGATCGGGCTGAAGGCCATCCTGGCGAACAAGTGGCTGCTCCGAATCATCCTCGTCGGCATCGGCATCGCCATGACCCAACAGCTCACCGGCATTAACTCGATCATGTACTACGGCACGCGGGTGCTCGAGGAATCGGGCATGTCGGAACAGCAGGCCACGCTCGCCAACATCGCCTTCGGCGTCGTCGCCGTCATCGGCGGCATCATCGCGCTGCGCAACATGGACACGGTCAACCGGCGACGACCTTCCTCGTCGGTCTGACGTTGACCACGATCTGCCACGTTCTCGTCGGTGTCGCGGCAATGGTGATCCCGGAGGACAGCCCGATCCGCCCGTACGTGATCCTCGTCCTGGTCGTCGCGTTCGTGATGTCCATGCAGACCTTCCTCAACATCGCCGTCTGGGTGTGGCTGGCGGAGATCTTCCCGCTGCACATGCGCGGACTGGGGATCGGCATCTCGGTGTTCTTCGGCTGGTTCACCAACGGGCTCCTCGCCCTGTACGTCCCGACGCTCATCGAGGGCGTCGGGCTCACCGGGACCTTCTTCATGTTCGCCGCCATCGGCGTCGTCGCCCTGTACTTCGTGCACGCAGGTGCCGGAAACGCGCGGTCGTTCCCTCGAGCACCTCGAGGAGGACGTCGCAAGTGGGAAGATCTTCGTCGGCATGCGCTGATGGCGGTTGGTGCGATGGCAGCGGCACGACGCCGCCAACGATATCGAAATAGGGACAGGAAGAACGTCATGTTGCACAGACCTCCCCACCAACAACCGAGGGCCCTACATGCCGCCGGAGGTGATCACGGATGACAGTGTCAACGCAGTCCGCCGCCGAGCACACGAGCCCGCAGGAGGACCCCGCGGCCGGCCCGGACGAACTGCTTGCCACCTGTTGGTCCTCTGCCGGTGACGCCGCTTCCGACCGAGCGGACCTGCGCAGTCCGCTGACCCTGCGCGAGCGGATCGAGGCCGCGTCGTCGGCCGGCTTCCGGGGCTTCGGCCTGCTGTCGGACGATCTGCCTGCCGCGGTAGCGGAATACCGGTTGAGCGGAATCCAAGCCATGCTCGCCGACAACGGAATCGTCCACCTCGAACTCGAGGGAATCCCGTACTGGTGGGACGACGGACCCCGGCGAGCAGAATCTGATCGGGTCAGGCATGGAATGCTCGAGGCGGCAGCAGCGCTCGGCGCCCGGCACATCAAGGTCACCCCCGACGGCGACGATGGCCCATGGGACCGCGGGCGTTGGGCCGAAAGGTTTGCGGAGCTCGCGGACCAGGCGCAGGGTGTCGGGGCCCGGCTGGGAATCGAGTTCTTTCCCTGGTCGAACGTGAAGACGTTGCACGACGGCCTGCGGCTCGTCGCGGACGCCGGCCACGAAGCGGGTGGTGTCGTCATCGACGTCTGGCACATCGCCCGAGCCAACACCCCGATTGCCGATCTCGCGTCCGTGCCGCTGGACCGCATCGTCGGCGTCGAATTGAACGACGCCGATGAGCAGGTCGTCGGGACGATTTTCGCGGATACGGTTCATCGTCGACGGTACTGCGGTGAGGGCGCGTTCGACCTCTCTGCCATGATCACGTCACTGCGCGCCGCGGGGTGGAACGGACCGTGGGGTGTCGAGATTCTGTCCGATGAACATCGATCACTTCCGTTGGACGAGGCGCTCCGCCGGGCCGCCGCGAGTGCCCGTCGCGTGCTGGAAGCGCCACGAATGACCTCGAACGAACCTTGGAGCACCGGAACCAGCTGACCGCCTCGGCCGCGGCCGGGCGGGCGAAGCTGGCTCCTGGCCGTCCTTGCAGATTCGGTCGACACGCGCCCGAACAGGTAGCATGGCGAGGTTGCCTCGGCGAGGGCGACCCGGACACGAGTCCGGGTGGGCCGTGATCGACGCGGTGGGTGTGATTCCCGCGCGTCGACGCGCGGTTCGAGTTCCCCGCCGCGGTCGCGCATTGGATCCGCCCACGCAAGGAGTTCGAAGTGTCCGAGGTTCGCCTCATCGCCGAGTCCCGCACCGAGTTCGGCAAGGGGTTTGCCCGCCGCATCCGCCGGGCCGGCAAGGTGCCCGCCGTGCTGTACGGCCACGGCACCGACCCCCGCCACCTGTCGCTGAACGCGCGTGAGTTCGCCCACGCCCTCAAGGGCGGGGCCAACACCGTGCTGACCCTGCAGCTCGAGGGCGGCGAAGAACTCGCCCTACCCAAGTCGGTGGTGCGGCACCCGCTGCGCGACTACTTCGAGCACGTCGACCTGTTGCTGGTCCGCCGGGGCGAGAAGGTCACCGTGGACATCCCGGTGGTCATCGAGGGCGACGCCGCCTCCGGCACCCTGGTGCTCAATGACCTGACCACCCTGTCCGTCGAGGTCGAGGCGCTGAGCATCCCCGACGGCCTGACCGTCGACCTGACCGGCGCCGAGGCCGGCACGCAGATCCTGGCCGGCGACGTCGTGCTGCCGGCCGGCGCCACGCTGGTCACCGACCCGGAGGCCCTGGTGGTGGCCGTTCAGGTCGCGCCGACGTCCGAGGAAATGGAGGGGGCGACCGAGGCGGCCGAGGCGGAGGCCGGCGTCGTCCCGGAGGAGCCCCGGGCCGAGTCCGAATCCTGATCGTGGCGCCCACAGGTCCTGTTGATCATGGAGAACACGCCCCCATCCCGGCGGGATAGGGGCGTGTTCTCCATGATCAACTGCGGGTGGCGGCCGGAAGCCCCGGATTGAACATGAGTGGGGCGTTTCTCGTCGTCGGCCTGGGCAACCCGGGCAAGCAGTATGCCGGCAATCGGCACAACGTCGGCGCGATGGTCGCCGACGTACTGGCCGGCCGGCTCGGCTCGGGTTTCAAGTCGCACAAGGCGGGCGCGGACGTCGTCGAAGGACGGCTCGGCGTCCGCCGCATCATCGTGGCCAAGCCCCGGTCGTACATGAACCTCTCCGGCGGCGCGACCGCCGGGCTGGCCAAGTTCTTCTCCCTCGTGCCGGCCAACGTGATCGCCGTGCACGACGAAATCGACCTGCCACCGGCGACGATCCGAGTCAAGCGCGGCGGCGGCGAGGGCGGGCACAACGGGCTGCGGTCGATCACCGCGAGCCTGGGCACCAAGGACTACCTGCGCGTCCGGTTCGGCATCGGACGCCCGCCCGGCCGGATGGATCCGGCCGACTTCGTGCTGCGCGACTTCTCCGCCGCCGAACGCAAGGACCTCGGCGTCGACCTGGAGCGCGCCGCCGACGCGGTGGAACTGCTCGTCGAGCAGGGCCTGGAAGCGACCCAGAACCAGCTGCACGCACCCTGACCCGGCCGGCGAAGGCGGTCGCCCGGGCCACGAGCGACGTCGCGGACCGCGATCGCCACAACCCCGGTGCACACCGCCACCGGTCCGATCCGGTCAGCCAGGTAGCGCAACCTGCTCCGGAGCGGACGGCTGGGCCGGCAGGCTCGGCTCGGGAGCGACGATCAGCTTGGCCGCGGCGGACCGACGCAGCTTGCCCGACGGCGTCTTGGGCAACCTGCCGACCGGCAGGACGGCCACCGCCGCCGGCCGCGCGCCGATCTCGGCGGTCACCGCGGACCGCACCTCGTGCCGAATCCGTTCCGCCGCATCGATGTTCGCGGCATCCCTGGACTCGACGGCCACCGCGAACGACTCCCGGCCGCTGGGCGTCGTCCAGCGCACCGCGACCGCGTTGCCGGCCCGCACCCCGTCCACCGCCTGCGCCACCCGCTCGATGTCGGTCGGGTAGATGTTCCGGCCACCCATGATGATCACGTCCTTGACCCGGCCGCACACCACCACGTCACCGTCGATCAGGTAACCGAGATCGCCCGTGTCCAACCACCCGTCGGCGTCCTGGGTGGGCACCGGGCCGTCCATGGTCAGGTACTGCGAGGTGACGCAGTCACCTCGCAGGTGCAGCACCCCGACTTCCCGGTTGCCCAGGGTGGCGCCATTGGCGTCCCGCACGCAGACCTCGATACCCGCCAGCGGCGGGCCGAGCACCGGGAAGCTGCGGCCGCGAACCGCGGGAATGGCACGCCGATCCGATTCGAGCGCATCGGCTTCGACGGTGTCCACCCGCAGCGGAGTACCCCACGGATGGAACGAGACCGCCAGCGAGGCCTCGGCCATCCCGTAGGCGCACACCACCGCCGTCTCCGGCAGCCCGAACGGCGCCCCCGCGGCCAGGAACGCCCGGACCGCGTCGACGTCGATCGGCTCGGCCCCGTTCAGCGCGAACCGCATCGTCGTCAGGTCCAGCTCCCGGTTCGCCGGGCGGGCCAGCACCCGCGCGGTCAACGCGAACGCGAAATTGGGTGCGGCGGTGATGGTGCCGCGATACTTGCTGATCAGCATCGGCCAGATCAACGGGTTGGTCAGGAAATCCGTCGGCGTGACGGTGACCAGCTCGATGCCCCGGCACATCGGCAGGGTCAGGAAGCCGACCATGCCCATGTCGTGGAAGAGCGGCAGCCAGGAGACCATCACCTCGCCCGGCCGGATCTGGGCGGACTCGCACATCGACTCGATGTTGGCCCACAGGTTCCGGTGCGTGATCCGCACGGCCTTGGGCGTCGACGTCGATCCCGAGGTGAGCTGCAGCAGCGCGGGCAGGTCCTCGCCGATCTCGACATCCGGGGCCGGCCCGCCCGGCTCGGCGACGAGCTGGTCGACGGTGAATGCCCGGACGCCGGAACCGTCCAGCAGTTCGACGAAATCGGTGAACGGGTCGCCTAGCACGGCCGCCTTGGCGCCGACGAGGGAGAGCACCGCGGCCGTGTCCTCGGCATAGGTCATCAGGTTGGTGCGGGCGGTCGGCTGGTGCAGCATCGTCACCGAAGCGCCGGCCAGCCAGGCGGCCTGGGCGATCGGGGCGACCTCGAAGGGTTTGGCGGCCAGCACCGCCACCGCGTCGCCGGGGCCGACGCCGTGCGCGGCCAGAAGCCGTGCGCCGGCGCGGGCCTTGGCGTGAACATCGGCCCAGGGTGTGCGGACGGGCTCGTGCGGCTCGCCCGTGGTCATGCCGGTGGGGCCCTGCGCGGCTGTGCACAGGGCGTCGGAGAACGCGCTCATGCCCTTCACGGTAGGCCACACCGCGGTGAGGGACGGTGAAGTGAGGGCTATGGTCGGCACAATCGACACCGAGCGAGGTGCCGAGCGAACAATCGACACCGAGCGAGGCTTGCCGAGCGAACAATCGACACCGAGCGACGCTTGCCGAGCGAACAATCGACACCGGGCTCGCGCCGCTTCCGGGCGGCCGAGCCGGCGTGGCGCCCGGAAAGGCGGCGACGTGGGTGACAGGGATCGGTTGTCGGTCGCGGATCCGGCGCCGGCGATCACGGTGGTCGGCAGCCTGAACATGGACCTGACCGTGCGGGCGTCGCGGCTGCCGAGGGGCGGGGAAACCCTGACCGGGTCGGGCTTCTCGACCGCACCCGGCGGCAAGGGCGCCAATCAGGCACTTGCCGCGGTCCGGGCCGGCGGCCGGGTGCGGATGATCGGCGCGGTCGGCCGCGACGCCTTCGGCGCAACGCTGGTGGGCACCTTGGCGGACGCCGGGGTGGACACCGAGCGGGTGCGGCGGGACGACGGACCGAGCGGGGTCGCCCTGATCACCGTCGCCGACGACGCCGAGAACACCATCGTGGTGGTCCCCGGCGCCAACGCCGCGCTGGCCACCCTCGACGCGGCCGACGAGGCCGCGATCGCCGCCGCGGACCTGCTGATGCTGCAACTGGAGGTGCCGCTGGTCACGGTGATCCGGGCGGCACAGGTGGCCGCCGCCGCGGGGGTGCCCGTCCTGCTGAACCCCTCCCCCATCCGGCCGCTGCCCGCGGACCTGCTGGCCGCGGTCGACATTCTTGTGGTCAACGAGACCGAGGCCGCGGAGCTGGGCCCGGACACCCTGCCCGGCCGAGGCCACCTGGTGACGACGCTCGGCGCGGCGGGGGCCCGGTACCGCGGGCCGGGCGGCGCCGTCGCGACGGCCGCCCCACCGCCGGTCGAGCCGGTGGACACCACCGGCGCCGGTGACGCCTTCGCGGGCGCGCTGGCCGTCGCCTGGTGTCGCGGCGACGATCCGGCCGCGGCGCTGCGCTGGGCCTGCGCGGCCGGGGCCCTGGCGACCACCGTCCCGGGGGCCGGTGTGGCCGCGCCGTTCGCCGCCGAGATCACCCGCGCGGTCGACGCCGATTCAGGCGCGACGTCACCGTCGAGGTGGGCCAGATGCCGGTGCCCCC
>DATDBV010000209.1:0-15547 GCA_036524715.1 Nakamurella sp.
GTCGCGGTCGGCTGCGAGCGGTTCTTCCGTCCGGGGTACGTCGCCAACCTGGTCAGCTCCTGGATCCCGGCGATCGAGGGGCTCGCCGACCGGCTCCGGCAGGGCATCCGGGTGGTCGACGTCGGCTGTGGGCTGGGTTCCTCGACCAGGATCCTCGCCGAGACCTTCCCGGCCTCCACGGTTTTCGGCTACGACAACGATGTCTGATCCATCGAGCTGGCCAACCGGTTGGCCGCCGAGGCGGGTTTGGGCGAGCGGGTCGGTTTCGCCGTTGCCCCTGCCGCCGAGTTCCCCGGTACCGATGTGGGTTTCGTCGCGACCTTCGACTGCCTGCACGACATGGGCGATCCGGTCGCGGCCGCCCGCCACGTCCGGGCCGCGCTTGCCGCGGACGGCGTCTGGATGATCGTCGAACCGTTCGCGGGGGATGCGGTTGCCGACAACCTCAATCCCGTCGGCCGTCTGTACTACTCATTCTCGACCTTCATGTGTGTCCCGCACGCCATCGCCGAGGGCTCGCCCGACCCGCTGGGCAATCAGGCGGGGGAGCTGCCCATCGCCCGGGTGATCGAGGAGGCGGGTTTCGGCGGCTTTCGCCGGGTCGCCCAGACACCGTTCAACATCGTGTACGAGGCCCGGCCGTGACCGCGGCCGACGTCCGCCCGGCGTCGTCGATGTTCGACCTGACCGGTCGGGTGGCGCTGGTCACCGGCGCCTCCTCCGGGCTGGGCGCACGGGCGGCCGCGGTGTTGCACGGGGCGGGCGCGGAGGTGGTCCTGACCGGGCGCGACCAGGGCCGATTGCTGCAGCGGGCGTCGACGCTGGCCGATCCGGCGCGCGCCCCACTCGTGGTGGCCGGCGACCTGCGCGACGCGCAGTTCCGGGTCCGGCTGGTCGCCGCGGTGGCGGATCGGCACGGTCGGCTGGACGTGCTGGTCAACGCGGCCGGCACCTGTGACGACGGTGACCTGGCGGACCAGTCGTTCGACGATGTCGCCCGGATCGTCGACCTCGATCTGCTGGTACCCGTCGATCTGTGCCGGCTGGCGGCTCCGCTGCTGCTCGGCAACGGGGCCGCGTCGGTGATCAACATCGCGTCGATCTTCGGCCAGATCAGCTCGGGCGGCGGGATGGCGGGTTACCACGCGGCCAAGGGCGGGCTGATCACCGTGACCCGTCACCTGGCCGAGCAGTGGGGTGGGCGCGGCGTCCGGGTGAACGCGCTCGCCCCCGGGTTCTTCCCGACTCCGCTGACCGGCCAGCTCGCCGACCCCGACCAGCGGGAACGGATCCGCCGGCGGACCCTGCTCGGGCGCACGCCGGACATCGCCGAGATCGACGGGCCGCTGCTGTTCCTGGCGTCGGACGCATCCAGCTATGTCACCGGGCACGTGCTCACCGTCGACGGCGGCTGGACCGCGAACTGACCCCCAATCTGCAGTTGATCATGCGGCGGTGCCGGTCTCGCATCGGCGTGTCGCACATGTCGTCGGTGTGTCGCCGGCAGCGCGCCATGATCAACACCAAAGCAGGGGGAGCCGCTACGGCACCGGGGCGCTCTTGAGGTAGGCCAGCACCGCCGCCACCCGGCGGTGCACCGGCGCGTCGGCCAGCGCCAGCTTGCGCAAGATCGAATTCACGTGCTTCTCCACGGTCGACGCGGACAGGTGCAGGGTCTGCTCGATCCCGGCGTTGGTGTGGCCCTGCGCCATCGTCCGCAGAACGTCCAGTTCGCGCGGGGTCAGCGTGGCCAGCGGGGAGGATGCGGTCCGCCGGCGCCGGGCCACCAGCGAGTCGACGACGGCCGGGTCGATCACCGATCCGCCCGCGATCACCTCGCGCAGCGCCCGGATCAGGTCGTTCAGGTCGCCGAGCCGATCCTTGAGCAGGTACGCCAGCCCGGCGGTGCCGTCCCGGAACAGGGCGAGGGCGTAGGTCTCGTCGGTGTGCTGCGACAGGACAACGACGCCGACGGCCGGGTGCGCCGTCCGGATCGCGTGGGCCGCGTCGATGCCCTCCATGTGGTGCCCTGGTGGCATCCGGATGTCGGTCAGCACCGCGTCCGGGCGCATCCGGTCGACGGCGTCCAGCAGCTCGTCCGCGGTGCCGACGGCCGCCAGCACCACCACCTCGCCGGAATCCTCCAGCAGCCGCCGCGTGCCCTCGCGGACGAGGTAGTTGTCCTCGGCGATCACTACCCGCAATGGCCTGCTAGGCATGGACCGGGCCGACCGGCAGGTGCGCGGAGACACTCGTGCCGCGACCGGGCGCGGACGCGACGGTGAACCGGCCGCCGAGCGCCTCGACCCGGTCCTTCAGGTTGGTCAGGCCGGCCCCGTGCCGTCCGGCGGTGACGAATCCGCGACCCCTGTCGGTCACCACCACCGCCAGCTCTCCGCTGCCGTTGGTCAGGCCGACCTCGGTGTCGGTGCCACCCGCGTGCTTGGCGACGTTGGTCAGGGCCTCGCACACCACGTAGTAGGCGGCGCCTTCGACGTCGTCGGCGAACCGGTGCTCACGCAACCCCGGTCCCGCCGACACCCGGACCGTGAACGGCAGGCGGGCGGTGCGCGCCTCCACCGCGGCGACCAGACCGCCGTCGGACAGCACGGGCGGATGGATGCCGTGCGCGAGTTCGCGGAGATCGGCCAGCAGGTCCAGGATGTCGACGCCGAGTTCGGCGAGGGCGTCGTCCGCCGACCGGTCGCCACGGCCGACCTGGTTGCGGGCCAGCCGGATCTTCATCATCAACGCGACCACCTGCTGTTGGACGCCGTCGTGGATGTCCCGCTCGATCCGGCGGCGCTCGGCGTCCGCGGCGGTGACGATCCGCGCCCGGGACCGGTCCAGCTCGGCCAATCGCTCGGCCAGCTCAGCGGACAGCCGCACGTTCGCGATGGCGGCGGCCGCCTGACCGGCCAGGGTGGCGAGCAATTCCCGGTCCTGCTCGTCGTACCCGTCGGGCCGGGCGCCGCACTCGATCCGACCGAGTTCGAGCCTGCCAGGCGGGCCGGGGATGTCGCCATCGGACACGTCGCCCTCGGGCCGGTCGGCGCTGACGGCACCGGGTAGCCGCCGGCTTTCCATCGGCACCGCGAGCCCGACCTCGCCCCCGGCCGGTCCGGCGACCGCGTCGGGCACACCGCTGACCGACACCCTGACCCACGGTGCGCTCAAACCGTCCTGCACGGTGCGGGCAAGGCGGGGGAGCAGGTCGGGCACCGCGATCGTGTGCTCCAGGCCGGCGCCGAACTCCGTGAGCAGCCGGTACCGGTTGACCCGTTCGCCGAACACCCACCGGTCGGCCAGGTGCTCCAAGCGGCGTCGCAGCGGATGGAACGCGATCGCGGCAAGAATGGTCAGCACCACCGCAAGCTGCACCGGGATCTGGTCGCCCAGCGCGAGTCCCGGCGCGACGGCCAGGCCGATGTAGGCCAGCGCGATGCCGAAGGTCAATGCGCCGTACACGACGGAACGCCGCACGATCACGTCGATGTCGTACAGCCGGTAGCGCAGCACGCCGATCACGATGCTGACCGGGATCGCCAGCATGAACGGCAGGAAGAACGCGCTGAGGACCTTGATGGCGACGTCGTCGTCGTTCGCGCCGAGTGCGCGCAGCACGAGCAGGGTGATCAGAATCGGTGATCCGGCGACCAGGGTGTAGGTGAGCAGCCGCATCCGTCGCCGCTGCTGCGCGGGGGCGGTCAGGAACCGGTAGAACAGCAGGCCGATCGCGCCGATGCCGATCAGCACGGGATCGTTCAGGACGAGCAGGACCGGCCCGAGCGGGGCAAGGGCCGGGATGAACAGCGGGCTCGGCAACGTGGTCGGCGCGGCCGGGGCGCTGACCGCCAGGTAGGTGTCCAGGGGGACCGCAGGATTGGTCAGCATCCACAGCACGGGCAGCACCGGCAGCACCCACAGACCGCGGACGAGGATCCGTTGCCACCACAGTTCGACATGACCGTCCGGGTATGTGGCGAACAGCAGCAACGACACGGATGTGCCGAGCATGCCGAGCACACCGCCGACCACGTTGACCCAGAACAGCCACCCATCCGACGACGGCCCGACATACCAGGCGGCGACGGCGTTCTCGGTGAGCACGCCGGCGGCGAAGGTGGCGGCCAGGATGAGCAGCCGGCGGGTCTGCGGATGGTCGGGGCGTCGACCGGCCAGCCACACGGCGACCAGGTAGACCGGCAGCACGCCGACGCAGATCCAGATCAGGGACCCTGCCGTCGTGCCGTCGGCGATCAGGACGTCGGTGACGATGGCGGCGGCGAACCCGAGGCCGCCGGCCCAGATGAGCGCGGTGACCGCCCAGGGACGGGCCGGGTCGGCCCGGCCCGATTCCCGCTGCATACCCGCCGTCGCGGACGCCGTCACGTGTTTATGGTCCGCCGTCGCGGCCTGATCGTCCACGGGGTATCCCGCGGTGGCACCCCGAGGTCAGCCTCCATTCGACAGTGGCGCGCAGCCGCGTTCCGGTGCGCAACCGACTTTCGTACCGTCGATTTGTCCGGGATGTCGATGATCGGGGTGTCAGATGCGCAGGGTTTTCCAGGTACTCACGGTGCTGCTGCTGGCCGCCGTTGTCGTCCAGTTCTACTTCGCCGCGTTCGGGGTGTTCACCGCGCCGGCCAACGACTCCCAGTTCGTTCTGCACCAGATGAATGGCCGGATGGTGCTGCCGTTGCTGTGCCTGCTGGTGATCGCGGCGGCCGCGCTGGCCCGGGCGCCGGGCCGGCTGATCGGATTCAGCGCGATCCCGCTCGGCCTGCTGGTGATGCAGATCGTGCTGTTCCTCGTCGCCGCGCTGACCGGTTCCTCGCCGGAGCAGACCAACGTGGCCGGCCAGATCATCCTGGGCCTGCACGCGGTGAACGGCCTGGCAATCCTGGGCGTGACGATCCTGCTGGTGCGCCGGGCCTCCCGGTTCGCGGGCGAGCGGGCCGGCTCGGCCGCCGGCGCTCGCACCGCCGAGCAACAGCCGGTCACGTCCTGACGGCGCCCGACCCGATGAACCGCCCGACCCGATGAACCGACCGACCCAGCCATGACCGCCGCGCAGCTCTCGGCGTTGGACCTGCTGCTCACCGTCGCCGGTACGGCCCTGTTCTTCCTGGCCGCGACGGTGCTGCTGTCGGGTCGGGCCGCGTCGCGGGCGGCCGGCATCGGCGCGCTCGCCGCTGCCTGCGCCGCCGCGCTCGCCACCGGCGGTCGGGTGGTCGTGGTCGCCGTGCTGGCCGGCCACGGCTGGTGGTTCATCGCCGACAAGGTGCTGCTCGCAGTGCCTTTGGCGATCGTCGGGGCCGGTGTCGCGGCGGTGGTCGCCGGGCCGGCGCTAATCGGGTCCGCGACCGGCGCAGGTGCCGGGGCGGCGACCAGGCGGGCGGCGGCCGGGCTGTTCATCGCGGGGTACGGCTCGGCCGCCGGTCTGTCGGTGACCTTCGTGGTGGGCTACCCGGTCGAGCTGGTCCCCGCTGCGGTGGTCGTGCTGGTGTCCTTCGGGTTGTCCGGGCTGACCTGGGTGGGCCTGACCGGTCGTCCCCGGCGCGACCTGGTTGCCGCGTTCGTGTCGATCGGCCTGGTGCCGCTCCTGGCCTCCGCCGGGATCGCGTTCTACCGTCACCTGCAGCCGGTCGTGATCGGCGCCGCGGATACCGGTCACCATCTGGCCGCGGCGGTCGGCGCGGGTGTCGGGCCGTCGTCGGGTGCGGCCCACTCGGTGGCCGATCTGCGGACCGGCGCCGAGCCCGGTCGTCCGGTCAGCCGGTTCACGCTGACCGCACGTGAGCAGAGCGTGATGCTGCCGTCCGGGCGGGTGATCGACGGCTGGACCTTCGGGTCCCTGCCCGGTCCCGAGATCCGGGTGCATCAGGGCGATCTGGTCGAGGTCACGCTGACCAACGCGGACATCGCCGACGGTGTGACCTTGCACTGGCACGGTTACCGGGTACCGAACGGTGAGGACGGCGTGGCCGGAATCACCCAGGACGCGGTCGCGCAAGGGGAGTCGTTCATTTACCGGTTCGTGGCGGCCGACCCCGGGACGTACTGGTATCACGCGCATCAGGTGTCCTCGGAGGCGGTGCGGCGCGGCCTGTTCGGCGCGCTGATCGTCGAGCCGGTGCCGGCGGCGGGGGTCGACCCGGCCGCGGATCTCGTGGTGCCGGTGCACACGTTCGACGGCATTCCGGTCGTCGGCGACACCGACGGCGTGCTGGCCCGGACGGTGCCGGCCGGGTCGCTCGTGCGGCTCCGGCTGATCAACACGGACCCGACGCCGCACCGCATCTCGGTGGACGGCGCGTCGGTCACGGTCGCCGCCGTCGACGGCACCGAGGTGACCGGGCCGACCCCGATCGGCGCGTCCCTGCTGCGCATCCCGGCCGGCAGCCGGTTCGACATCATCTTCCCGATGCCGGCCGGCCCGGTGTCCCTCGGTGTCCAGGGGGCGCCGGCAACCGGCCTGCGGCTGAACCCCGCCGCGGTGTCCGCGACCGACGCCGTGCCGTTCGTGGACGGGCCCGATCTGGACCTGCTGACGTACGGCACGCCGGCGCCGGTGCCCCCGCTGGTGGGCTCCGACGTCACCGAGGAGTCGACCTTGGTGCTGGACCGCCAGTTCCGGTTCCTGAACGGCATTCCGACCTTGGCGCAGACCGTGAACGGCGAGGTGCACCCGTTCGTCCCGCCGATCCAGGTGCGCGAGGGTGACCTGCTCCGCCTGACCGTGGTCAACCGCAGCGGCGAGACCCACCCGATGCACCCGCACGGACACCGGGTGCTGGTCGAATCCCGCAACGGCGAGCCGGTACGGGGCAGCCCGCTGTGGCTGGACACCTTCGACGTGCAGCCCGGCGAGGTGTGGACGGTGCTGCTGCGCGCCGACAACCCCGGGATCTGGATGGCGCACTGCCACAACCTGGAACACGCCACCCAGGGGATGGTCGTGCACCTGACCTATCAGGGCGTGGCGACGCCATACGCGCTGGGCGGTGGCCCGGCCGAGAACCGACCGGAGTGAGTGAGTCATGAGAATCCTGTTCGCCTGTGTGCCCGCCGACGGCCACTTCAGCCCCCTGACCGGCATCGCCGTGCACCTGCGCGACCGCGGCCATGACGTCCGCTGGTACACCGGACCGAGCCTGGCCGGCCGGGTCGAACGGCTGGGCCTCGGGTTCCACCCGTTCCGGCGCGCCGTCGAGATCACCGGCGAGAACATCCCGGAGCTGTTCCCCGGGCGCGCGAAACTGCGCGGGCCGGCGCTGATCCGGTTCGACGGGGAGAAGATCTTCCTGTCCAACGTGCCGGCGTTCCTGGCCGACATCCGGGACATCGACGCCGAATGGACCTTCGACGTGCTGTTCTGCGACGGCGCCTTCTTCGGTGCCCGCCCGGTCAAGCAGTTGCTGCACAAACGGGTGCTGATCCTGGAGCCCGGCTGGGAGTCGATGACCGACGACCCGTTGATCCCACCGCCGTTCCTCGGCCTCCCGCCGGCGCGGGGTCCGCTGCGTCGGTGGGGGTACCGGGGCCTCAAGGCGGCGATGGACCGGATGGTGAACCGTCATCTGCTGGCCGCCTACAACGCCGCGCTCACCGCGCTGGGCGTCCCGCCGGTGACCTGGTCGTTGTTCGACGATCCGGTCCGGACGGCCGACGTCCTGTTCCTCAACGGCGTGCCGGGCCTGGCCTACCCACGGGCCCGGGCCGAAGCCAACGTTCACTTCCTCGGCGCATGCCTGCCGCACCACGACCCGGCGTCGCCGACGAACCTGCCGCGACCGTCCGACGGGCGGCGCACCGTGCTGGTCTCACAGGGCACCGTCGACCATCACGACCCGGGCAAGCTGATCGTGCCCACGCTGCAGGCCCTGCGCGGCAGCGGATTCCGGGTGCTGGCGGCGACCGGGAGCGCGCGGGTGACCCGCGAGCTGCGGCCGCTGCACGCCGGTCCGGACGTCGTCATCGAGGACTGGATCGACTTCAATGCCGTGCTGCCGCAGGTCGATGTGTTCGTGTGCAACGGCGGCAACGGAAGCCTGCTGGCCGGCCTGGCCCACGGCGTGCCGCTGGTCTGTGCCGGCACTCGGGAGGGCAAGAACGACAACAACGCCCACGTGGCGTACCACTGCCTCGGCATCGACCTGCGGACCGAACGGCCCACCCCGCCGGAGGTGCGAAGCGCCGTGGCCCGGGTGATCGTGGATCCGTCGTTCGGGCGCAGCGCCGCCCGGATCCGGCAGGAGATCGCCGGCTACGACCCGCTCGCCATCGTCGACGAGCACCTGGCTGCGCTGGGCCCGGCCGAGCGGGTGGCGACGGCGTGAGGCGGGTGGCGGCGCTGTCGGCGATGGTCGGTGGTGCGTGCGGCGTCGCGGCGAACGCGTCCCTGCTGGGCTACTACGCGCTCGCCCGGCCCTGGCAGCCGGGCCACGACGGACCGTACGAGTGGCTCGGCCCGGCGAACGACCTGATCGGGTCGCTGTCGATGGCCGCGCTCATCCCGGTCATCGGCTACGTCCGGCGCCGGGTGCCGGATGACCGCCTGCTGGGTGTGCTCAGCGCGGCCGGCGTGGTCGCGTCAGCCGGGCTCGCGGCAGGCGGACCGCTGCTGGTCGGCGGCGTGATCACGCTTGAAACCCAGTTCGTGGTGGCCGGTGTCGGTCTGCCGGTGATCTTCGGCTGGCTGTGGCGGGCCAGCCGGGCCGCCCGGCGGACGGGCGTGCTGCCGCCGCGGACGGCCAGGTTCGGTGAGATCGTCGGGATGACGGCACTGGCGGCGACCGGTCTGGCCGCGATCGGTGCAGTCCTGCCGGCCGGATCGGCCGCGCAGTACGTGGTGCTCGGGTTGGCCGCGGTGCCCGGCCTGCCCGCCTACCTGGCCTTCCCGGTCTGGGAAATCCTGGCCGGTCGGGCCTGGTGGCGGGAGACGCGCGGGCGCGACCTGTACGGGCTCGCCGATGTCTGGAGAGCGGTGACGCAAGCGGCCGGATCCACCTGCGGACCGGCGAGGTGCAACCGAAGAATCGCGACCCCGAGTCCGTCGGCTCGTCCGCGCTGACCAGCGTGACCCGAATCAGATCAAGTCCAGCGCCTTGACCGCGTCGCGCTCGTCGGCGAGTTCCTTGACCGAGGCGTCGATCCGCGCCCGGGAGAAGTCGTCGATCTGCAGTCCCTGGACGACCTCCCAGGAACCACCGGTGGAGGTCACCGGCACGCCGGCGATCAGACCCTCGGGGATGCCGTAGGAGCCGTCGGACACGATCGCCGACGACACCCAGTCGCCGGCCGGGGTGCCCAGCACCCATGAGTTCACGTGGTCGATCGCCGCGTTGGCCGCCGACGCGGCGGACGAGGCCCCGCGCGCGTCGATGATGGCGGCGCCCCGCTTGGCCGCCGTCGGGATGAACTCGCTCGCCAACCAGGCCTGGTCGACCTGGTCGGACACCGGCTTGCCGTTGACCTCGGCGTGGAACAGGTCGGGATACTGCGAGGCCGAGTGGTTGCCCCAGATGGTCATCTTCCTGACGTCGGCCACCGGCACCGACAGCTTCTGGGCGACCTGGGTTTTGGCCCGGTTGTGGTCCAGCCGCATCATCGCGGTGAACCGATCGGCCGGCACGTCCGGGGCGTGGCTCTGCGCGATCAGCGCGTTGGTGTTGGCCGGGTTGCCGACCACCAGGACGCGGATGTCGGCGGCCGCGACCTCGTTGATGGCCGCGCCCTGTGGCTTGAAGATGCCGCCGTTGGCCTCAAGCAGGTCGGCCCGCTCCATCCCCGGGCCGCGCGGCCGGGCACCGACCAGCAGACCGATGTTGGCGCCGTCGAAGGCCTTGCGCGGGTCGTCGGTGATGTTGATGCCGGCCAGCAGCGGGAACGCGCAGTCATCCAGTTCCATGGCGGTGCCCTCGGCGGCCTTGAGGGCCGGGGTGATCTCGAGCAGGTTCAACACGACCGGTGTGTCCGGGCCCAGCATGACCCCGGAGGCGATGCGGAACAACAGTGCGTACCCGATCTGGCCCGCCGCTCCCGTGACCGTGACCGTGACCGGTGCCTTGCTCATCCGAGATCTCCTCCTCAACGGTGGCCGCCTGTTGACCGCCGCAATGTGGCCTGCCGGGACACTAGCGACCGTACTGGGCCCGGCGCCCCGACTCGACCGATCCTGTGGTGAGGGTCTCAGGTCCGCCGGGTGGTGCGGCGATCGGTCAGGACGAGTTGATCATGGACGACACGCCCTCATTGCCGGCGAATAAGGGCGTGTTGTTCATGATCAACTCGAAATTGGGGCGGCCTCAGGACACCGGCGCCCGGGAGATGCCCGGCGGCAGCGCGGACGCCGACTCCCGGTCCAGCAGGTAGAGCGTCCGGGCCCGGCCGGTGGCACCCGCGGCCGGCAACGCGACCTCACCGGCGCCGCCGAACGCGAGCGCGACCGCGCCCGCCTTCCCGGCGCCGGCGGTGATGATCCACACCTCGGACGCCCGGCGGATCGTCGGCAGGGTCAGCGAGATGCGGGTGGGTGGGGGCTTGGGGCAGTTGCGGACCGCCACCACGGACCGGGTGTCGTACACCGCGGGGGACTCCGGGAACACCGAGGCCACGTGGCCCTCGGGACCCATGCCGAGCATCACCAGGTCGATGGCATCCAGGCCGTCGACGATGTCGGCATAGGAGGCGGCGGCAGCATCCGGATCGTCGCCGAACTCGCCGTCGGTCGGGGCCATCACGTGCACCCGCGCCGGATCGACGTTCACGTGGTCCAGCAGGGCGTCCTTGGCCTGCCCGGCGTTGCGTTCGGGATCCGACGACGGCACGAATCGTTCGTCACCCCAGAGGATCTCGACCCGCGACCAGTCGACGGCGGCCCGGGCGGGGGAGTCGTTGAGGTGGGCCAGCGTGCTGATGCCGACGCCGCCGCCGGTCAGCGCGACGACCGGGATGCGGCCGGCCGACTGGATGTCCACCAGCTTGGTGACCAGGCGGGCCGCGGTGGTGGCCGCGAGCAGGTCCGGGTTGGCGTGGATGACGACCTCGGGCGCCGGACTCATGAGTGCGCCGCCGCGGACTCGGATGCGCCGTCAACCGGGGCCGGGGCGTCGGCACCCGCCGTTTCGGCCTTGCGACGGCGGCGGGTCGGCCGGGGGGCGGGTGCCTGCGCCGCCGCGTCCGCTGCGTTCGCCGGGGTCCCGGCCGCCGGCTTGCGACGTCGTGTCGTGCGCACCGGACCGGATGCCTTGGCCGCGGTCGTCTTCGGTGCGGCCTTGGTGCTCCGGGCCGGGGCGCTCGCGTTCACCAGCGGCAGGCCCTTGGTCAGCACCTCGGCGTAGACCTCGTCCGCGTCCAGCCGGCGCAGTTCCTCGGACAGGCACTCCCGCAGGGTGCGCCGGGGCAGCGAGATCGCGCGTTCCGGCTGGTTGGCCATGGTCAGCTGGGCGGTGGTGCCCTCGGGCCGGACCAGGGTGATGGGTCCGCCGCGGCGCGCAAGTGTCACCGAGTGGATCCCGAAGCCGGCCTTGGTCGGCGCCTTCACCCGCTTGGCCGGGCAGCGCAACGCCAGGCCCAGCCAGGCCGCGAGCAGGTCGGTGGACGGGGAGTCGGCCGAGCCGGACACCGTCACCTCGGTGACCTTCTCGTGCGGCGGCTGGTCCAGGGCGGAGGCCAGCAGGCCGCGCCAGCGGGTGATCCGGGTCCAGGCGATGTCGGTGTCGCCCGGGCGGTAGGTGTCCCGGCGCTTGTCCAGCTGAGCGATCGGTCGCTTGGACGAGTTCGCGTCGGTGATCCGGCGGTCGCCCAGGATGCCGATCGGATCCTCCGCGGGCACCTCCGGCGCCTCGCCCGGCCACCAGACGACCACCGGTGAGTCGGCCAGCAAGAGCGGCGTCACCACCGACGCGCCGTGGTCGACCAGTGAGCCGTACAGGCGCAGCACGATCACCTCGCTGGCGCCGGCGTCGCCGCCGACCCGGATCTGCGCGTCCAGCCGGGGCGAGGCCCTCTTGGCCCCGCGGGCGACCACGATAACCCGGCACGGATGCTCGAATGACGCCGCGTTGGCCGCCGCGATCGGATCCTCGGACTGGCCGTCCTCGGTGACGATCACCAGCGTCAACACCCGGCTCAACGCGACCGAACCGCCCTGCTCCCGCAGGTCGAGCATCGCTCGGTTGATCTTGGACGACGTCGTGCTGGGCAGGTCGATGATCACCGGCGGCTCCCGCCATCGAGACCGGACAGGACAGTGGTGGACGGTGCAGCGGTCATGGCCGGCGCCAACGCCGACCGTCCCGAGCCATCATCGCGTCGGCGCTGGTCGGGCCCCAGGACCCCGGCGTGTACTGCTCCAGTTTCGAGCCGGCCCTGGCCCAGTACTTCTCGAACGGGTCGAGGATCTCCCAGGACAGCTCGACCTCCCGGTCCTGCGGGAACAGCGACGGCTCGCCGAGCAGCACGTCCAGGATGAGCCGCTCGTAGGCCTCAGGAGAGGCCTCGGTGAACGACTGGCCGTAGGAGAAGTCCATCGACACGTCGCGGACCTCCATCGCCGGCCCCGGCACCTTGGATCCGAACCGGATCGTCACGCCCTCGTCCGGCTGCACGCGGATGACCAGCATGTTGGAGCCGAGCTCCTCGGTGTCCGACTGGGAGAAGGGCAGGTGCGGCGCGCACTTGAACACCACCGCAATCTCCGACACCCGCTTGCCCAGCCGCTTGCCGGTGCGCAGATAAAACGGCACTCCGGCCCATCGGCGGTTCCCGATGAGCAGCTTGACCGCAGCGTAGGTCTCGGTAGCCGAGCTGGCGGAGATGCCGTCCTCCTCCAGATAGCCGAGCACCTTGCTGGCGCCCTGCCAGCCGCCCGCGTACTGGCCGCGGGCGCTGCCGGCGGCCAGGTCCTTGGGCAGCTGCACGGCGGACAGGATTTTCACCTTCTCCCGGCGCAGGTCGTTGGGCCGGAAGGTGACCGGTTCCTCCATGGCGGTGAGCGCCATCAGCTGCAGCAGGTGGTTCTGGATGACGTCCCGGGCGGCACCGATGCCGTCGTAGTAGCCGGCCCGGCCGCCCACCCCGATGTCCTCGGCCTGGGTGATCTGTACGTGGTCGACGTAGTTGTTGTTCCAGATCGGTTCGTACAGCTGGTTGGCGAAGCGCAGGGCCAGCAGGTTCTGGACGGTTTCCTTGCCAAGGTAGTGGTCGATCCGGAACACACTGGACTCCGGGAACACCTCGCCGACCAGGCTGTTGAGCTCCTGGGCGGAGCGCAGGTTGTGCCCGAACGGCTTTTCGATCACGACCCGGCGCCACTCCTCGCCGTGCGGCTCGCACAGCCCGGACCGCTTGAGCTGCTTGAGCACCACCGGGAACGCCCCCGGCGGGATGGAGAAGTAGAACGCGTGGTTGCCGCCGGTGCCACGCACCCGATCCAGGTCCAGCAGGGTCTGCGCGAGCGTGTCGAACGCGTCGTCGTCGTCGAACGCGCCCTGCACGAACCGGAACCCTTCGGCCAGATGCCGCCAGACGTCCTCGGAGAACGGGGTTCTCGCATGCTCGCGGACGGCGTCGTGCACGACCTTGGCGAAGTTCTCGTTCGTCCAGTCCCGCCGGGCGAACCCGACCAGGGCGAAGCCGGGCGGCAGCAGTCCCCGGTTGGCCAGGTCGTAGATCGCCGGCATCAGCTTCTTGCGGGCGAGGTCGCCGGTGACCCCGAAGATGACGATGCCGGACGGTCCCGCGATGCGCGGCAGCCGCTTGTCGCGGGGATCCCGCAGCGGGTTCACCACGGGGGCCAGCCGATTCAGTGCGGACACCATCGAATGTGCGGTCCTTCCAGTGAGGCCAAATCGGGGTCGATCACCGGCGGGGGAGGGGTCGGGCCCGGGCGAAGCCGAGACAAGCCCCCTGCGGCGAGCAGTGCCTCATGAGCAGCCCCGGCGAAGCCGGGACAAGCCCCGAGCAGTGGCTCATGAGCAGCCCCGGCGAAGCCGGGACAAGCCCCCTGCGGCGAGCAGTGGGCTAGTGCTTGTGCTTGGCGAGCTCCTGGGAGACGGAGTCGAGCAGTTCCTGCCAGGCGACGATGAACTTGTCCACGCCTTCGGTTTCCAGCACGTCGAAGACGTCGGTCAGGTCGATGCCGAGCGCCTCGAGCGAGGAGAACACGGCGGAGGCCTGGGCGTAGGTGCCCTCGATGGTGTTTCCGGTGATGACGCCGTGGTCGGCGACGGCGGCGATCGTCTTCTCGGGCGCGGTGTTGACGGTGTTCGGGGCGACAAGCTCGACGACGTAGCGGGTGTCGTCGTACTTGGGGTCCTTGACGCCGGTGGACGCCCAGAGCGGGCGTTGCTTGTTGGCGCCCTTGGCGGCCAGGGCGTCCCACCGGTCCCCGGCGAAGGTCTGCTCGTAGGCCTGGTAGGCCAGCCGGGCGTTGGCGATCGCCGCCTGGCCCTCGAGCGCCTGCGATTCGGGAGAATTGATCGCTTGCAATCGCCGATCAATCTCGGAGTCCACCCGGGAAACGAAGAATGAGGCGACGGAGTGGATCTCGGCCAGGTCGTGGTCGGCCTCGGCGGCCTGTTCCAGACCGGTGAGGTAGGCGTCCATGACGGCCTTGTACCGGTCGAGGGAGAAGATCAGGGTGACGTTGACGCTGATGCCCTCGGCGATGGTGGCGGTGATGGCGGGCAGCCCGGCCAGGGTGGCCGGGATCTTGATCAGCACGTTGGGCCGGTCGACGATCTTGTGCAGTTCCGCGGCCTGGTCGATGGTTGCCTGGGTTTCGTGGGCCAGCCGCGGGTCGACCTCGATGGAGACGCGGCCGTCGACGTGGCCGGTGGCCTGGTAGATGCCGGTGAACAGGTCGCAGGCGTTGCGAACGTCGTCGGTGGTGGCCTCCTGGACGGTGTCATCGACGGTGGCGCCGCGGGCGGCCAGGTCGTCGAGTTGGGTTTGGTAAGCGGCGCCGTCGGCCAGGGCGGCCTGGAAGATCGAGGGGTTGGTGGTGACGCCGCTGATGTGCCAGGTGTCGATCAGCTGTTGCAGGTTGCCGGACTGCAGGCGTTGGCGGGACAGGTCGTCCAGCCACAGGGAGACCCCCTGGGCGGTCAGATCGGCGAGACGGTCGGTCATGAATTGTGCTCCTTGATCTCGTGAGGTCAGCCGCGCGCAGCGGCGAGTGATGCCTTGGCGGCGGCGACGGCGGCCTCGGCGGTGATGCCGAACTCCCGGTACAGGGTGGCGGCGTCGGCGGACGCACCGTAGTGCTCCAGCGACACCGGTCGGCCGTGGGCGCCGAGCCAGCGCCACCAGGGTTGGGCGATCGCGGCCTCGATGGACACCCTGGCGGTCACCGCGGTGGGCAGCACGGACTCGATGTACTCGGGGTCCTGGGCCTCGAACCAGTCCAGGCACGGCACGGACACGACACGGGCGCTGATCCCGTCCGCGGCCAACGCCGCGCGGGCGGTCACGGCGATCTGCACCTCGGACCCGCTGGCCATCAGGATCACCTTGGCGGTGGCGTCGGGGTCCCAGTCGG
>DATDBV010000210.1:0-10578 GCA_036524715.1 Nakamurella sp.
CACCACAACGGCCGGCCTGACCGCCGACAAGGTGCAGTCCGCGGCCGACGACCTGCGCAAGGTCAGCCGGGACTACGTCGCGGCGATGTCCGGCGACACGACGATCGCTCCGGTGCTGCTGCGGCTGGCCAACGAGGGCCGCACCGCGGCCAAGCTCACCGCATTGGAGGCCGCCGCCGGCGCCACCCTGGTGGCGGCGGTGAAGACCGCCAAGGCCGAGGACCGGGCCACCGCGATCCGCAACGCGGCGTGGCCGGAGGGCAAGGACCTGCCGGCGGTCAGTCCGGGCAAGGGCAAGAAGGCGCGCAAGCCCGACCCGCCGGCGGAGCTGGCCAAGGCCATCGACACCATCGCCACGGTGGGCACCGCCTTCCGGACCTCGTTCGGCAAGAAGGGCGCGCGGGTCGCGGCCAAGACGGAGGCGACGGCCGGGTCGGTGGCCGCGCACGGCTTCCTGAGCCTGCCACCCGCCCTGGTCGCGGCGCTGTCCGGATCCGACGCCGGCGGCCTGAAATGGCTGGGCACGGCGAACCAGGACTACATGCATTTCGAGCTGGCCAAGGAGCCCGCCCTGTATTGATGACTGATTCCAGGGGGTCAGTGGGTCGTGATTGGTCGCGGCTGCGGAACATTGAGTCGCTCGGGGCGACCGGATGTTCCGCGCCAGCGGTCCAAGTGGCCGAAGAGTGCCGGTTGCCAGGGGCTGCGGAACTTTGAGTCCCAGGGGGCGACCGCATGTTCCGCGCGAGCGGATTGGGTGGCCGAAAGGTACCGGTTTGCGGGGAGTTGCGGAACTCTTGGTCGCTCGGGGCGACCGGATGTTCCGCGCGAGCGGTCCAGGTGGCCCAATGGTGCCGGTTTGCGGGGGAGGTCGCCGTCGAGCACCACACGAACGCGTGCGCTGCCACCCCTACGATGACCCGGGACAACGGTGCCAGCCGACAGGTGCACCGCGTGCGGGAGCGGAGAGGCCGTGGGCTACACGCTGGGCGTCGACGGCGGGACGACGTACACCGCCGTCGGCATCTGCCGCGACGGACGGGCCGAGATCGCACCCCTGGGCAACCGCGGGTGGAGCGCCCCATCCGTGGTGTTCCTGGGGCCGGACCGCACCGTGCTGGTCGGCGAGGCGGCGGTGCGCCGGGCCGCCACCGATCCGCTACGGGTGGTGCGCGAGTTCAAGCGGCGCGTGGGCGACCAGGTGCCGTTGCTGGTCGGCGGGGCTCCGGTGTCCGCGGACACGCTGACCGCCATCGTGCTGCGCGCCGTCGTGCAGGAAGTGGTGGCGCTGGAGGTCGGTCCACCGGATCATGTGGTGGTCACCCACCCGGCGAACTGGGGTCCGTACAAGACCGAGTGCCTGTGGCAGGCCATCCGAATGGCCGGGCTGGACCAGTTGTGCCCCGTGTCGCTGATGAGCGAGCCGGAGGCGGCCGCCGCCTTCTACGCCTCCACCGAGCGGCTCGAACCCGGCGAGGTCATCGCCGTCTACGACCTCGGCGGCGGCACCTTCGACGCCGCCGTGCTCCGGCGCACCCCCAACGGCTGGGAGCTGGCCGCCCCGCCCGAGGGCATCGAGCGGCTCGGCGGGATCGACTTTGACGAGGCCGTCCTGTCGTTCGTCGACGCCGCGACCGGCGGCCGCCTGCAGTCCCTGGATCCGGCCGATGCGGCCGTCACGGCCGCGTTGCTCCGGATCCGGCGCGACTGCGTGGACGCCAAGGAATCGCTGTCCAGTGACAGCGACGCGACCATCAGAGTCGCCATTCCCGGCTATCAGACTGAGACGCGGCTACGCCGGGCCGAGTTCGAGGCCATGATCGAACCCTCCGTGCGGGTCAGCATCGACGCTCTCCTGCGGGTGCTGCGGTCGGCCGGCGTGCCGCCCGAGCAACTACGGGCGGTGCTGCTCGTCGGCGGCTCGTCCCGGATCCCCTTGGTCGGTCAACTCGTCGGGCGGACGCTGCGGGTGCCCGTCGCGGTCGACGCGCACCCCAAGCATTCCACCGCGCTCGGCGCGGCGATCACCGCCTTCCACCGGGCGACCGGCGGCGGCATCGGCGCGGTCAGGCCGACCCACACCAATCCGATGTCGCCGGCGAACCTACCGGCTCCACCCACGCCGGCGGTCCCCGGGCCCTCCGCCACCGGGGCTTCCCCGGTGAAGCGCCGCCGCTGGCTGCCGATCGCCGCCGCGGTCGCGGTCCTGGTGATCGGCGGCACCACCGCTGTCATCCTGAGCCGCGGCGGTCCGGGTGGCGGGGGCGTCGCGACCAGCACCACCGGCAGCGCCGACCCGACATCCTCGTCCCCGAGCGAGGTGCGTGGCCTGCCGAAGGCCGCAGCTCCGCTGCCCGACGCCGAACTGGCCTTCGCCAGTCGGCAAAACGACAACATGGACGTCTGGACCATGGTCGGCAGCGACGGCAGCAACAAGAAGCGTCTGGTCAACGTGCCCGGCGTGGACGACTACCTGCCCGCGATCAGCCCGGACCGCCGGTCGGTGGCCTACATCCGGATCCGCGGGCTGCAGTCCGAGTTGCACGTCGTCGCCGCCGACGGCACCGGCGATATCACACTGTCCGCCGCCCTCGCGCCGGATGCCCGGCCGAGCTGGTCGCCGAACGGCTCCACGCTGGTTTTCGCCAGCGCGATCGACGGTCAGACCGACCTGTACACAGCGAGTTTCGTGTTCAGCGACAGGCCGCCCGCGCTCGGCCCGATGACCCGGCTGACCAACTCGCCGGCCACCGAGGCCGACCCCGCCTGGTCGCCGGACGGGACCCGGATCGTCTACTGGTCCAACGCCTCCGGCGTGCAGAACCTGTACTGGGTCGCGCCGGATGGTGGCGTCGAGACGCGGCTGACGAACGGTCCGGACACCGACGCCGATCCCACCTGGGCCCCGGACGGGCAGCACCTCGCGTTCACCCGCACGTCGCAGTCGGCTCCGTCCGACATCCATGTGCTCGACCTGGATTCCACCGGCCGGGCCACCGGCGAGTCCCGCAATCTGACCGCGGATCTGCCCGGACCGGACGAGGACTCGTCGTGGTCGGCCGACGGCGGCTCCATCGCCTTCGTGCACAAGGCCGACACCGGCTCGGACATCTGGGTGATGAGCACGGAAGGCTCCGGGAAGAAGCAGATCACCGACAACAAGGACTGGGACGGCCATCCCGCCTGGGGTCCGTATACCGCCAACGGCTGACGATCAGCGCAGGCGCCGGCGGGCGACCTCGATCATGTCCCGGGCCGCCTGCTGCCGGCGTGACCCGTCGGGCGACAGCACCCGTTTGAGTGCCGGCCGCGCGATCACCCCCTGCACCAGACCCTCCAGGCGGCGGGCCCCGGTGGCCATCCGCACCGCCGGCGGCGCCCCGATGGCGACCGGCACCACGCCCTCACCGTGCAGGCTCAGCACCCGTCGCCGCGGCTGCTTCAGCGCCTCGTCGAACAGGGCGATCAGCCGGTCGGCCACCCGCGTCCAGGTGTACTCGTCCGCTCGCTCGACCAGCGCCGTGGTGAGTTGGGTGGAAGCGGCGCGGTCGTGCAGCAACGTCCACGCGCGGTTGACCGCGTCGGCGACGTCGAACCCGTCCAGCACCGGCAGGCCCGCCGGCAGCACCTCGTCCAGGCTCCCCTGGCGGGAGCACAGCGTCGGCACCCCGTGCCGGGCCGCCTCGAAGGGCACCATGCCGAAGCCCTCCACGGTCGACGGATACAGCACGAGGGCCGCATGCTCGTACAGCCATCGCTTGTTGCTCTCGCTGACCGCACCGACGTCGATCACATCGCCGCGCAGGTCGGGCGCGCCCAGCAGGTGCTCGGCCTCGGCGGCCAGCGAGTTCCCGAACGGCGGGGTGGGCCCGGCCAGGACGAGCCGACCGGACCAGCCGCGCCGGCGCAATTCGGTCCACACCCGCAGGGTGAACGCCCGGTTCTTGTGCAGGTACGAGGCGCCGATGGCCAGCAGGAATCCGGTGCCGTGCTGGTCCAGGCCGTCCAGCGGCACCGCGCGGGGGGCGGTCGCGTTGTCGGTGCCGCAGGAGACGACCCCCCACGGCTGGCCCGGTCGGCCCAGCCCGGCGTCCCGGCAGGTGGCTCGGGCGTGCTCGCTGAGAAAGGCGACACCACTGGCCAGTTCCAGCGTGAGGCGGGTGAGATCGCGGAACGTGGGCCAGGATTCGCCACCGCCGAAATAGGCCGGGTTCTCGAACGCGATGGTGTCCAGCTGGTTGACCACGAAGCACTCGCCCGCCCGGTGCAGGAAGACCAGCTCGCTCGGCTCCTGCACCTGGTAGGGCCGGTACATGACATCGACGACGCCCTCAGGGATCTCGTCCAGGGTCCGGATCCCGATGAAGTCGACCGCAGGCAGTTCGGCCCGCAGCGAGCGCACCACCGCCGGAGTCTCGAACGGCACGAAGGCCACCAGCCGGTCGATCTCGGTGCGAGCGGCCAGGGCCCGGATCGTCTCGATCGTGTTGATCAGCGTGCCGGAACCGTCGGGCCCGAGGCACAGCGCGTCGATGCCGACGGTCAGCCCCAGCAGGGCACGGCGAGCCGCGGCCGTCGCCCGGGCCAGGTCGGACGCACGGTCCAGCTCGGCCCGGCGGACCCAGGCCTCGAACCAGGGGTAGCGGGCCCGGACCAGGTCCTCGTGCCGGGCGCGCCGGGCGAGCACCTCGGCCCGGTCGCCGAAGCTGGCGCCCCCGCGGTGGAAGGTGAAGACGTCGTCCGCCACGATGTGCCGGAAGCCGTGGGCGGTCGCCCGCTGGCAGAAGTCGACCTCCTCCCCGTATCCCGGGGCGAAGGTCTCGTCGAACGGTCCGATCAGGTCGAGGACGACCCGCCGGATCAACAGGCAGTGGCCGACCCCGGTCGGGATCTGCGGTCGGAGCCGGAGCGAGCCCGCCGCCACCCGTCGCGCGGCCTCGTCGACCGACAGGTGCCCCGGCAGGCCGCGCACCGGCTGGTTGCGGTAGGGCACGGAGACGATGGAGCCGTGGTTGGTCAGGCTCGTCACGGTGGCGACGAGGTCGGAGGTGGCGGCCGCCTCCACCATCAGCTGCAGCCACCGCGGTCCGACGACCACATCGCTGTTCACCAGCACGACGTCCCGCCCGGCGGTCGCCGCGAACGCGTTGTTGCACGACCGGACGAAGCCCTGGTTCGCCGCGTGTTCCAGGATGACGAGCGGGTGGCCCAACCGGTCGGACAGCGCACCCAGCCGATGAACCAGCCGGCGGTCACAACCCGCGTCGTCGACCACGAGAATCGCGGTCCCGGCGCAGGTGTGGGCGAACACGGACTCCAGGCAGCGCACCGCGTCGTCGTAGGAGTTGTGCACCGGGATGACGATGACCGGTGACGGCGCGGTCGCCAGGGCGGCCGCTGCCGACGGAACGTCGGCCACCGTGGTGACGGTCATCCGCGGTACCTCCGGTCGGGTGGCAGCAGGTCGGGAGCGTAGCGGCCCCACCGGGTGGCAACGATCATCTCGGCCCGGTCGGGGTGCTCGAACCAGCGACCCCGCTCGTTCACCAGGTCCACCACTAGATCGAACCGCCCGGGCGCGGCCGGGACCCGGACCAGCGCCTCCATCGGCCGGGACGCGCCGGGCGGCACGTCGCCCGGCAACGCGGTCAGCGCCCACGGCAGGACCGGCCGGTCGGTGCCCGATTCCACCAGACGCGCTCCCAGCCTGATCTGCGACCCCCGGGTGTCGCGCCGGAGCAGCGGCCGCGCGCCGCGGTTGCGGACCTCGACGACCACCATCGTGTCGTTGCCGGGTTCGGTCCGGCGGTCGAACTCGACGATGCGCGCGCTGGCGCGGTACCCGTCGGCATCGGCCGCGTCGACGGGGTGATGCCGCGCGATCTCGGCGGCGCCGACCAGTGGCACGTCGGGTGGGACCGGCCCGGCCGTCATGCCGCGTGCCGTGGCGACGATGCGAGTCAACTCCTCGGCGTCCGCACAGGGCGTCGGGACCGGCGCGAGGGTGGCGAAATGCTCCGGGACGTAGAGGGTGTCGTTCATCGGTCCGCCGCCGACCGCCAGCATTCCGGGCCGGGCCCGCTCGTATTCCCGCACCCGCGCCCGCCGCCGCGCGAACGGCAGCTCGACGCAGGCCAGGTGGTAGAGGGGTTCGTTGACGTACCGGGCGGGCAGGGCCTCGCGCACCCCACCGTGCATCCGCAGGTCGAAGTCCAGGTCGGGGCCCCGGTGCGCCAATCGCCGCTGGTAGTCCGGCCACCACGGCCGCTCCGCGAGCCAACTGCGCACGTCCGGGTAGCACCAGCGCCGGGCAATCCGGAACTGCTCGACGCCGGTGTCCGCAACGAGGCCGGGCAACGCGGCCCGCAGTTCGGTGCCCGGCACCTCGTCGCCGTCGATCATCAGCACGGTGCGGTACCGGCAGAGACCGACCAGCCAGGGGCGCGCCACCTCCGGAGGGTCGACGAACTCGAATCGGACCAGCCGGTCGGTCACGTCGGCCAGCGGACGCAGCCGGCCGGGGTCGACGCGGCTGTCCACGGCCACCACGATCTCGTCGGCCACGTCGCGAACGGTGGACAGGATGGCCCCGACCAGGGCCGGGTCGTGGCCGGTCAGGCAGCAGACCGACAGGCCAGGGGGTGGTCCGGTCACCGGCGGTCCCTCCGGTCCGGCCGGGGCGCGCCGGCCACCGCGGTGCGGGCGAACTCGCCTGCCGCGCCGGCGTGCGCCAGCGCCACGGTGAGGTTCGGCAGCCGCTCGGTGAACATCGTCCGGTCGGGCCGCTGATGGTCCAGTTGCTCGGTGGTGGCCGTCAGCTCGGCCCGGGCGCGGGTCAACCGGCTGCGCCGGGTGCCGGCCACCTGAACGAGATCGAACCGGGCGTCGCTGATCCCCTGCGCCCAGGCCCGGCGCAGCAGCCAGCGCCGGCTGACGCGTTCGGGCAGGACCTGCTGGACGACGGCGGCGGTCGGTTCGTAGCGCAGTCGCCAGCCGGCCTGGACGAGTCGCCGGCTCAGATCACGTTCCTCGCCGGACAGCAGGCGGCGGCCGCGACGCCCGAACCGGGCGTCGAACCCACCGACCCCGAGCGCCGCCGATCGCCACACCGACATGTTGGTGCCGTAGGGCCCGTGCTCGTTCGGATAGGGGACGGCGTCATCGCCCAGGTCCAGCGCGCTGTACCACGGGGTGAGTGCGTCGACGATCCAGGCGGGCCGGGCCGCCGGCCAGACCAGGCCAACCGGTCCGCCGATCGCCCCGACGCCGGCGCCGGGCAGGTAACCGGCCAGATGCGCGGCGGCCCAGGTCGGCGGCACCAGGGCGTCGTCGTCGAGGAAGATCACCACCTCGCGCTCGGAGGTGGCCAGCGCGGCGTTACGGGCATGCACCAGGCCGACCCGTGGCTCGCGGACCGACCGGCGCAGCGGGCCGCCCGAAGACCAGGTCCGCAGCAGGTCCGGGGTGCCGTCGGTCGAACCGTTGTCGACGACCAGCACCTCGACCGCGTCCACCTCGAACAGCTGCGTGTCCACCGTCGCCAGGCAGCCGGCCAGCAGGTCCACCCGGTTCCGAGTGCAGACGGCGACGGTCGCCCGGATCACCGGCCGGGCTCCCTGCTCTGGTGGGCCGGCCGCGTGCGGATGGCGTGGATCATCTCGGGATGGACCAGGGCCGGCGGTTCCTCGATCGGTTCGCCCAGCCGACCCGTCGGCCGGTTGCGGTCGACGTAGAGCAGGACGTTCTGCCGATACCACCAGTCGGCGCGATCGTCGGCCCAGAGCGGAAGCCGGATGCAGTCGTGGGCCCGGTATCGATGCCGGGCGAAAAGCCGGGACCAGTAACCGGGCCACTGTTCGTTGATGTGCTCGTCGCCGCCCTGGTCGGGCACGGCGGCGGAGAATAGGACGACCGGCGCGAGGGACGTCAGCGACTCGACCAGGGTGCCGGATGACTCTGCGGGCAGGTGTTCGGCGACCTCGACGCAGACCGCCAGGTCGAACCGGCGGTCCAGGTCCAGGGGTTTGCGCAGGTCGTGGGTGAGGAATCGGTCCGGCGGAATGCCCAGCCGATCGGACGGCACCCAGTCCCCGTCGATGCCCAGGTAGTCGTCGATACCGCATTCCTGCACGGTGCGCAGCCACGGCCCGACGCCGCACCCGACGTCGACGACCGACCCGCAGTCGACCAGCTCGAACACCGCCCGCAGGATCACGGCACCCGATCGGTAGCTGGCCTGCGCCTGCTTGTCGAAGAACGCCCGGCCGTAGGTCCCCTCGGCATCGCCGGAGACCAGAGGGGTGCTCGACATCGGGTCACTGTATCCAAGCCCCGAACGGCGGGTCGGATCCCCCGATCGAGGATCTCCGGACCCTGGTCCCTGGCACAATGCAGCCATGTTGCTGCGGCCGGGTGACGTGTTCGCCGGATACACGGTGGAGCGGGAACTGGGCGCCGGCGGCATGGGTTCGGTGTACCTGGTCCGCCATCCCCGGCTGCCCCGCCACGACGCGCTCAAGCTGCTCAACGCCGAGCTGAGCACGGATCCGACCTTCGTCAAGCGGTTCGAACGGGAAGCCGAACTGGCCGCCCAGCTCGACCATCCCAACATCGTTCCGGTCCACGACTGCGGTGTCTTCGACGGCCAGCTCTGGATCAGCATGCGGTATGTCGACGGCACCAACGCGGAGCACGCCCTGCGGGAGACGCCGGGCGGCATGCCGCCCGAGCGCGCCGTCCGGATCGTCGCCAAGATCGCGTCCGCGCTCGACTACGCGCACCGCCACCTGCTGCTGCACCGGGACGTCAAGCCGGCCAACATCCTGCTCTGCGCCGCCGACGACGAGGAGCAGGAGCAGGAGCGGGTGTTCCTGTCGGACTTCGGCGTCGCCAAACCGATCGGTGGAGGTCCCGCAGTGACGGCCACCGGCGACGTGCTCGGCACACTCGACTATTCCGCGCCCGAGCAGATCCGGGGGCTGGCCCTGGACACCCGATCCGACATCTACGCCCTGGGCTGCGTGCTGTACAAGCTGCTCACCGGGTCGGTGCCCTACCCGGGCGACACCCCCGCCGCGCGCGTGTACGGGCATCTGGACGGCGCGCCACCCCGGCCGAGTACCCGCGTGCCGTCCCTGCCGGCCGCCCTGGACACGGTAGTCGTCACCGCGATGGCCAAGAAACCCGACGACCGGTACCCGACCGGTCGCGCGATGGCAATGGCCTCGCGGGCCGCGCTCACCGGCGGCGTCGATCCGGCCGGCGAGGCAGGCGGGGTGACGACCCGGATCGGGACCCATCGGGCCGGCCCCGCCACCCCCGACGTCACCGAGAGCCTTCCTGGCCTGTCCGGCGCCTGGTCCCTCTCGGCCTTGGGTGGGCCGTGGCGGTTCGCCAGGGGCCGCGCGACTCCCACCGGTGCACCCGGCCGGACGCCGGTGGACGTGCAGGAGACCGTGCAGATCAGGGAACGACACCCGGGTCGCTAACGCACCCGCGATCACCACCGCCGTCTGGCCCCTTCGCCGCGACGACGTGGAGCGCCGGCAGCACGGCTTCGACATGAGACGATCCACCGGTGGCGGATGTACCCGACACGTCGACCTGCAACGTCCGGCTGACCGAGCTCCTCGGCGTTCTCTCCCTGGGCACCGACCTCGGGATGGGTCATCCCATGGAGCACGCGATCCGGCAGAGCCTGCTCGCCGAGCGACTGGGCGAACACGCAGGTTTGGACGAGCAGCATCGAGGTGTCGTCTACTACTCCTCCCTCGTGGCGTGGGTCGGCTGCCACGTGGATGCGTACGAGCAGGCCAAGTGGTTCGGCGACGATCGAGCGTTCAAGGCGGACGCGCGTGACGTCGACCTCGGGCGCTCGCTGCAGACGATGACCTATGTGCTGCATCATCTGGGCACGGAGCAGGCGGTCTGGGCGCGAGCGAGGCTCGGCGTGACGTTCCTCGGCGAGGGCATCGAGCAGTTGACGTCAAGGGTTTCGCAACCACTGGCACGCGGCCGACTTCCTCATCGAACGGCTCGGACTCGGCGACAGCGTCCGCGAAAGCGTGGCCCACACGTTCGAGCGGTGGGACGGGAAGGGCGAGCCGGCGGGTGTCAAGGGCGAGGACTTGACGACCTCGTCCCGGCTGGTGAACCTCGCCGACGTCGTCGAGGTCTTCCATGCAAAGGGCGGCGTCGCCGCGGCGATCGAGGTGGCCCGACGACGTAGCGGGACGCAGTTCGACCCGCACCTGGTCGATCTGTTCTGCGAGCACGCGGAGGAGCTCTTCGAGGAGCTCGAGTCGGTCGGGAGCTGGGAGGCGGCGATGGCGGTCGAGCCGTCGCTGGACCGGCAGCTGTCGGAGGGCGAGCTGGAGGACGCGTTGGGCGTGATCGCGGACTTCGTCGACCTCAAGTCGCCGTATACGATCGGCCACTCGCGGGCGGTGGCCGACCTCGCAGGCGGAGCGGCCGAGAGCTTCGGGCTGCCCTCCCCGGAGTTTGTGTCCGTACGTCGGGCCGGGCTGGTTCACGACCTGGGCAGGCTCGGGGTCTCCAACGGGATCTGGGACAAGTCGG
>DATDBV010000211.1:0-2881 GCA_036524715.1 Nakamurella sp.
GGGTCAAGCTGAACATCGGCGGGTCCGTGCACGATCCGACCGGCCCGGTCGGGCGGCTGCTGTTCAACGTCCTCGGCATGATCGCTGAATTGAGTCCGACCTCATCAGGATGCGGACGAGGGAGGGCATGAAGGTCGCCAAGGCCAAGGGCCGGCTGCGTGGCAAGCAGCCCAAACTCAAACCAGCGCATGAGGCCCCACCTCGTCGAGCTCAGGCGTCGAGGCACACCAGCGCCGAGCCGGCCGAGCTGTTCTCCGTCGCCCGTTCGACCGTCTACCGCGCCGTGCACGAACCGGGAGCCGAAGACGCCAGCGCAAACTCGTTGCGCGTGAGTAGCCACGTCTTCGTCGACCAGACCAAGCACCGCGGGTACCGTCTCGTCGCCGGTGCGCTCGTACCCGGCGACGTCGATTCCGACCGGCTACTCGGTGATCTGGTGCTGCCCGGTCAGCGTCGGCTGCACATGAAGGACGAGAACGATCAGCGCCGCCGCGCCATCGCCACGGCGATTTCCGTCAGCGGATTCACCGCCACCATCTATGACGCTGGCCGTCGCTACCGCAATGAACGCGAGTGGCGCTGGTCGAGCAGCACGACTACGCCAATTCCGCGGTGAGCGGATCGACTGGATCCGGCTCGTTTGCTCCGGATACCGGCCGGAGGCACCCGACGGGTGAGGTGCTGCGCGGGTCAAGCGATCCGGTTCTCGTGCACCCAGACCGCAAGCTCGGTGCGGGAGGTCAACTGCAGCTTGGCCAGCGCGCTGCGCACGTGGGACTCGACCGTGCGCACGGACAGGAACAGCCGGGTGGCGATGTCCTTGTTCGTCAGCCCCTGTCCCACCAATCCGGCCACCTCGAACTCACGGCCGGTCAGACCGAACCGGTTCTGTGACCCGGGCGCCGGCCGGGCCAGGAGTTGTTCGGCCTGCCGAGCCGGTCCGGGCATGTCCAACCGTTCGAACTCGGCCAGCGCGCCACCGGCCAGATCGCGGGTCGCGGCCGGATCCGAGTCGGCGACGCAGTGCGCCCATCCGAGGCGGGCGAGCGCCGCGAACGGTCGGGCCCCGATGCGGGCGTTGGCCTGCACCGCGCGCCGGAAGTGGCCGAGGGCCTCCTCCCGCAGCCCCGCGCAACGCGCCATTTCACCGAGCGGCCACTCGATCGAGCCCAGGGAGTAGGGAGTGCCGCCACCGTCGCCCAGGTACCACCGGGCGATCGGCAGCAGGGTCAGATAGCACCGATGGGCCAGGTCGGCGTCGTCCAGGCTGGCCGCAAGCTGGCCGAGCGTCCCGATCGAACCCGACCAACGCGGGCCCCTCGGCATCCGCTCCGGCAGGTCCCGCAACGGGGCGATGATCGATTCGGCCGCGTCGCGATCCCCGAGCGCCAACCGGAGCTGCGCCCTGCTCACCGTGATCAGCGGGAGCTCGGGGGCCTGCTCGAGCAGCGCCAGGGTCTCGGGGGAAAGGTCGCCGGGCCGGCCGAGGATCAGGGCGAGTTGCGCACGGAAGGCGAAATACATTCCCAGCATGGAGATGTCACCCACTCGTTGGGCCAGGCGCAGGCCGTCCTGCGCCCGGTCGACGGCCGCGGCGAACTCGCCGACGAGCGCCAGTCGCAGGGCGCGCATCCTGGCCGCGTGCCAGCGGGCGACCGGCGATCCGGTCTGGTCGGCCAGCCGCTCGATGTCGCCGGTCAGCGTGTCCCAACGGGTCAGATCACCCTCTTGCAAGGCGATGTCGGCCAGCCAGAGCAGGCCCCACAGCCGGCCCAGCGGTGCGGTCGGGGCCAGTGCGATGGCGCGCTCGGCGAGCACCCGCCGATCGTCGATGGCCTGCGGGTAGCTCAGGACGAAGTGCCGGGCGGCGATGGTCTCCAATTCCGCCCGTGGGTCCCCGGAACGACGGGCCATCGCCAGCGCCTCGGCAGAAAGGGCGTCGGCCGATGAATCGACCGCCTCGTCCGCGGCGGCCACCGCCAACAACCCGAGAAGCCTGGCCCGCAAGCTTTGCCGGGACGGTGCTGCCGGCTCCTGCGTCGCAGGGTTCGGGTCGGCGCCGTCCTGCTGTGCCGACGCCCGACTGTCGGAATCGCCGCTGGGCAACCGGCTCAGTGCCCGCCGGCACAGGACGACACGCACGCGGGACACGTCGAGCGAGCCGACACCCTGCGGGACCAGCGCGGCGTGCGCCATCAGATCCGGCCGATCGCACCGGTCCGCGAGGTCGACTGCCGCGGCGCACGAGCGCAGCGCATCGGGAACCAATCCGGCCGCCCACTCGTACCGGGCCAGTTCCAGGGTTCGCTCGGCGAGCTCGGGGTCGGGATCGCCGAGTTCAACGCTGTGCCGCAGGCTCATCCGGGCGAACGCAACCGCCTGGTCGTGGGCGAGATCCCGGGCAACGAGTCGGGCGGCCCGGGCGGCCAGGTCCCGGCACTGCCGCGCGGCCTGACGCCCCGGGACCCGGTCCCAGTGTCCGGCGCTCGGACCGACCAGCGACTCGTCGCCCAGCTTGTCCATCGCGACGGCGATACTTTCGTGCGCGCCCGCCCTCTCCTCGGCCGACAGGTCGGCAACGATCGCGTCCCGGACGATTGCATGGCCGAAGGCGAGGCCGGTGCTGCCGAAGTGCAGCAGCCCGGCCCGCACGGCGCCGGCCAGTTGGGGGCCGACCTGCTGGCTCGGCCGACGCAGGGCGGCGGCGAGCAGGGCGGGCGACAGCCGCTCGGCCAGGACAGCGGCGGTCGCGACCGTCCGCTGATCGTCGGGGTCGAGGCGGCGCAGCGGGGCCAATAGGATCGTCCGCAGGCCGGCCCGGTCGAGGACCAGCCGGTCCAGGGCTTGCGTCGTCGGTGCCGGCCGAGCGGTCACCGCGGCG